>DATLZJ010000251.1:0-3185 GCA_035574055.1 Caldilineaceae bacterium | reverse complement strand
CAGCGGGGATGGAGTTAAGTAGCGTCCCTGGAGCATTGGGTCTACATAGACGCCCAGCACCGTTTGGATGCCGCCCAGCACACCCAGTGTCCAGAGCGCGAGGGGGATGCCCCCCTGCACCAGCCCAAAGAGCACCGGCGGCGCCATAGCGATGATGGTGCCGATGGTGGGGATATAGTTGAGGAGAAAGGCCGTGACGCCCCAAATGTAGGCCAGGTCCAGCCCGATCAGCCACGCGCCCAGCCCCACCAAGACGCCGGTGATCAGCCCGATGACGGTGCGGATCAGGATGTAACGCTGAAAGTCATGGGTGATGCGCTCGACGACGGCGAGCCAATGGCCCACCTCATCGCCGGCAGCCAACCGGTGGAGCTTGCGCCGGAAGTCCACAACCTCCAGCAGCCCCAGGATCAGGTAGCCGGTGACGAGCGTGAAGGCGGCAAAGAAGCCGGCCGTGCGCTCCAGGCCGCGCATGAGCAGGTCTTCGGTAGTCCCGCCGCCGCTCTCCGCGCCGCCGGCGCCGGGCAAGGTGACGCCATAGCGTTGGGCCATATGCAAGTACTGGTCGAGGCGCTCGGCATATTGAGGCCACTGGCGCGCCGCAACCCAATAGCAGCCATAGAGCGCCAGCCCAAAAGCCACGACGACCGCAAGAAAGAGCAGCAACGTCACCACCACTGCCGGCCCTCGTCCGATGGAGCGTTGCAACCGCTTTTGGAGCGGCCAGAAGACGGCGACCAGGAAGAGGCCAAAGGCCAGGGGCAGCGTCACCTCAGCCATCAACTTGAGCGCGCCGATGACCAGCAGCACCGTGATCACGGCCAGCAAGCGCGGCGTAATCTGGGGCTGCGGGATGGGCAGGCGCGGCCTCCGGTTGTGTAGTACAAGGTCGTCAGGGCCGCCATCGCCGGCTGTTACCGCCTGTGCAGCGCCAGTCTCAGGCGTCGGTGCAGGTCCTTCGGTTTTCCAATCCATCAGCGTACAAAGGCTCGACCAACGTCCAAATGAAGCGTCCAAATGAAGCGTCCAAATGAAAAGCGGAAGGCCGGCGTCGGGACGCCGGCCTCCGCTCGCTCGCTCTCTTGGACCACACCACACGGCTGTCCTCGCCGCCCAATATGCCACAGCGGGGACGCTGCGGCTATAGACCGGCATGTATCCTTTAGGTACAATCGGGGATACAAGTGAGAGCCGGCTTGTGGCTCCTAGAGGGCCGGCTCCCTCTGTTTTTGGGCTACGCTTCTACTCTACGCTAACCAATAGGTGGCGGCCGAAGGAACTTGCGGGTTGGTGTTGTGTGTGCTATATCTCTTTATGTATCTCACCACATATCTCACCGGTTCCAACTCACCATCCGCCAACAGGAGCACCTATGTGGTTCTGTTATACTCATCCCTCGAAGTGGGCGAAGCATCTGCTTGGCATTGTTCTGGTTCTTGCCCTCCTCACTCCTGTGCGCGTTCAAGCTGAAGACACCCCAGGCGACGGTGGCGTCGTATCGCCGCAGGCCGAGGAGATTGTCGGCGGCCAGCCTGCCACACCCGGCGAATGGCCGTGGCAGGCGCTTCTCAAAATCAATGGCTCATTTGCATGAAGGATTACCGGCAACATGCTCTGTGCCGGCTATGCGGAGGGTGGCAAAGATTCATGTCAGGGCGATAGTGGCGGCCCTCTGGTCGTGCCGGATGGCAACGGCGGCTGGAAACAGGCCGGCATCGTCAGCTTTGGGCAGGGCTGTGCTCAACCTGGTATACCAGGTGTCTATACCCGCGTCTCGAATTATCTCTCTTGGATACAGCAGTACATCGGCTCACCCAACGGACCTGCCGTACCGCGCAATGCCAACTTCGACCTGGGCCGCAATGGCGATTGGCTGGAAAGCTCGTCAAATGGCTTCGACCTGGTCACAAACTCCAGTCTGCCCGTGTCACCGCGCTCCAGCGCGTTCCTAGCATGGCTCGGCGGCGGCAACGATGAAACTTCCGTCCTTCGGCAGATTGTCACGTTGAGTGAGCGAGCAACGAACCTATCATTTTACTATCAGGTAAGGTCTGCGGAAGGGACTTGTGCGTTCGATTTCGCTGGCGTTGAGGTAGATGGAACCTTAATCCTGCCGATCCTTCCCCTTTGCTCAACGACAGTAACACCCGATTGGACACCTGTCGCTGTGGACTTAAGTAGCTATGCGGGTCGTACCATAACTCTCGACTTCCGCGTTGAGACAGACTCATCGGCACCAAGTAGCTTTTTCGTTGATGACATCTCGCTTTCCGTCTCGCCTCCCCCACCGCTGCTGATTAACAGCTTTACGCCTGCCAGCGGTCGGCCCGGCACGGACATCTCGGCCAGCGGCAGCAACTTCCTCGACGTGTCCGAGGTCCTGATCAATGGCGTGGCCGCGCCCTTTGCCGTCCAGTCGGATACCGCCCTCAACCTCACCGTGCCGGAACAGGCGGGGACGGGACCGATCACCGTCAAAACCACCTACTCCTCCACGACCAGCACAACAAGTTTCACTGTGCTTCATCCACTCAACGTCAGCAAGGCCGGCAACGGCAGCGGTACGGTGACAAGCGCCCCGGCCGGCGTCAACTGTGGCGGTGATTGCACCGAGGACTACGCCCACGGCTCGCTCGTTACCTTGACGGCCTCGCCCGCCGCAAACTCCGTGTTGGTAGGGTGGAGCGGGGCCTGTAGCGGCGCGGCAGCAACCTGTATGCTGACGATGGACGCAGCGAAGGACGTTACCGCGACTTTTGACCTCCAGACGTTTGCGCTCACTGTTACCAAAGCGGGGAACGGCAGCGGCTCTGTAACGAGTGATCTTGCCGGCATCCAATGTGGCAGCGATTGCACTGAGAGCTACACCATCAACACGCAGGTCACGCTCACGGCCCAACCTGAAGATGGCTCGGAGTTCGCCGGCTGGAGCAGCCCATGCACTGGGGTCGGGCCAACCTGTACCGTGACAATGGACGCAGACCTATCCATCACCGCGACTTTTGAGCCGGTAGAGACAGACCTCTTTGTCCCGCTCATCATCCGCTAGGCCACAGGCGTTGGATGGACATACACGCTCACCATGCAGAGGGCAAGTGCAGAGAGGGGAGGATTGCAGTTTGAGTAAGTACAACAATCTTCGCTATAGCGGATGAGGCCATGTCGAGTATCGTCTAGCTGATCAG
>DATLZJ010000250.1:0-25605 GCA_035574055.1 Caldilineaceae bacterium | reverse complement strand
CACCTTAGCCCCACCGCCAAGAAGCCCCACCGCCAAGAAGCCCCACCGCCAAGAAGAGGTCTCATCGCCGAGCAAGGTCAGTTTGCGCCTGGATTTCCTCTCGCAGATCTATCGCTCGATGCTGCTCCCAGCGTTGTGGCTTGCCCATGATTCACCCCTTCTTCTATAATGGCGCGGTTGAAATGACCAGGTGCATGACCTGGTCGCAGTTCTACACCCGCCAAACACCCGTCGTCTGGAAAGGAGCCGCCCATGAGCACGATCTCCCCCATGGGCAAGATCAAGATCGTGGTCTGGGATAAGGTTGGCAATGTCATGTGGGGCGTGCGCCCCTGGGAGGAGTGGTCGCTGCGCGCCCAAGCGTTCCTGCTGGCCGAAGACCCCGCGGGGCGCGCCCACGCGCCCAGTTTTGCGGAGTTGTTTCAAGAGTATCCGGTGGAGCTGTGCCACGTCAAGACGGTAGACGAGCTAGACGCCCAGATCGCCGACGCCGACTTCCTGGTGGTCCATAAGAACGATGTGCCGCCCGCCGTGCTGGAGAAGGGGACGCGCCTGCGGCTGATCCAGCACCTGGGCTGGGACTACCGGGGCATCCCGGTCGAGACGGCCCGGCGCATGGGAGTGCCGGTGGCGGCCACGCCGCTGGTCAACTATCTGGCCGTCGCCGAGCATGCCTGGGCGCTGATCCTCAACTTGCTCAAGCGGCTGCCGGCCCAACGCACCTACATGGCCCAGCGCGAGTACTTGACCCTCGGCTGGGGCATTGTCTCCGGCGTGCAGATGGTGCGTGACCTGACGCTGGGGCTGCTGGGCTTTGGCGAGATCGCGCGCCCGATGGCGCGCATTGCCCACGCCTTTGACATGCGCTGCCTCTATTGGGATATTGTGCGCTTTCCGGAGCTGGAGGCCCGCTATCACGTCGAGTATGCCGCTTGGGAAGAACTCTTCAGCCAGTCCGACGTGGTCAGTGTCCATCTGGCGCTCAATGAAAAGACCGAAGGGATCATCGGCGCGCGCGAATTTGGGCGCATGAAGCCCACAGCCTATTTTATCAACACCGCGCGCGGCAAACTGGTGGACCAGCCTGCGCTGGTGGAGGCGCTGCGTAGCCACCGCATCGCCGGCGCCGGGTTGGATGTCTTTGCCGAGGAGCCGCTGCCCGCCGATAGCCCGCTCCACGACTTGCACATGGACCCGCGCTATAACGTAACCATCACGCCCCATACCGCCTGGCAGAGCCATTGGACCCATATCCGCGATTCGCTGGAAATCTGGTATAACGTGCTGCGCGTGCTGCGCGGCGAGCCGGTGCGGCACCTGGTGTTGGAGTAGAGGCGACCATGTTTCCCATTCAGTTCGGTTTCTGCGTCCCCATCTTTGCCAACCCCGGCGCGCGTCTCTTTCGCACGCCCAACTATGTGCGGCTCGATCCCGGAACGACGATGGACATGGCCCGCGCCGCCGATGCGCTCGGCTATGACTCGCTTTGGGTCGCGGACCACCTGATGCTGGGCCGCGACGAGGCCATCTTGGAGGGGTGGACGGTGCTGGCTGCATTGGCTGGCAGCACCCACCGCGCCCGGCTGGGCATGATCCACCAGGGCCACTTCTTTCGCCACCCGGCGCTGGTCGCCAAGATGACCGCCACCCTCGACCAGATTTCGGGCGGGCGCTTTATCTACTTTGTGGATGCCGGCTACGGCCAGCGCGAGCATCGCTGCTATGGGCTGCCCTATCCTGAGACCATGGAAGAACGCATCGCCCATGTGGTAGATGGCCTGGAGATTACCCTGGCGCTCTGGCGGGCCGAACAGCCCATCAGCCGCCAGGGCAAGTACTATCATCTTGAGGACGCCGTCTGTACGCCGCTGCCGCTCCAGCAGCCGCACCCGCCCGTCTGGTTCGGCGAGGCGCACCCGGCCATCCTGGCCGCCTGCGCCCGTTACGGCCAGGGGTGGAACACGGCGCCCGTCGGTTATGCAGAGGCGGCGCGCCGCCTGCATCTGCTGGCCGACGCCTGCGCCGCCGCCGGGCGCTCGGTGGATGAGCTGGAGAAGAGCCTGGAGGTCCAGATTCTTGTTGCGCCGGACCATGACACCCTGCGCGCCCGGCTGCGCGCCATGGTCGCCCTGGCCCCCGCGGAAAACATGGATGCAGAGCTGGTCGCCTATCTGGAGGGCGCGCGCCAGGAGCTTCCTACCCAGATCGCCGAGACGTGGCTGATCGGCACCCCCGATGAGGTAATCGCCCAGGTGCGGCGCTATCTCGACCTGGGCATCACCCACTTTCTGCTCTGGTTTGTGGATGCGCCCGACCCTGCCGGTCTGGAGCTGTTCGCCAGCGAGGTGGCGCCGCGCGTCCGCTCGGCCTAGCGGCCGCGATAAGCGCCTCAATAGAGGTGCAATTGCGTAGGTGCGGTATCCTTACCGCACAAGGATGTTTACCCCAGAAGATGCGGCAGGATGGCGCTTCATAAGGGAATCTGCGGTCTAATGTGCAGGAGGCTGAAAATGTGCAGGAGGCTGAAGTAGGTGAGCGCGAAGGGGGAAAGAATGAGCGCCGGTTCTGACGCCGCCGACGATCAATTCATGCTTTACGATCTAGAGCTGGTCGTGGAGAAAATCGAGGGGAACTGTACCTGTGCAATGGCCGTCGGCGACCGGGTCTTTCTCCGCAGCGGCAAGCTATCGCTGCCCGACGGCGCCGACTTTTGCCTCTATGCCCTGCAAGCGGCCATCCCGCTGCTCCCGGCCAAGCAGCGCCGCAACCATCCGGCCGACTGGATGGAGACCGACAGCCGGGTGGTCTGTCCCGATCCCGCCTGCCGGCTCATCATGCGGATTGACCGCGTCGCCCAACGGACGCTGCGCCATGACGATGTGAGCGCAACGCCCTGGGAGCAGGTGCAGACGCCGGGCTGAAACCCTTCCCTAAGCAGAAGCAAGGCCCAGAGGTCTCTTGGAAAGAGACCTCTGGGCCGATGAGCGTACACCTACTTCACGCCGGCAGCGGCTCACCACGCGCCGACCTGCGTCAGACGCCACAGCACCATCCCCATGGGCAAAAGCAAGATCACCACACCGATGACCGTATACCCCGCGGCGCCAAGCTTATCGAGAAGGTCTGCCTCGCGCTTGGGCGCGCTGGCGATGGGGGTGGGGCTGCTTGTTAAGTGCAGACGAGCGATGCGCATAACTACCTCCTTTCCCCTAAATTGTCACCCAAGAAAGCGAGGAGCATTGGATATCAGAAAGACCGCTCACCAACGTTTTGTGTGCGGCTGGATGACGGTCTCCTGCCGGAGCCAACTCCTGTCATCACGAGTGTAGCACCCGGTCACCGGCCGAGCCTCTGCCATTTGTCGCATCGCTTCGGCCACTCTTGGCAAGCCCCGCGACGGTCGAGGCATGGGCAACCCGCGCCTCCACCGCCGCGGCGCCAACCCTGACTGTCACGCCGGCTAGAAGAGCATCATGATAAAGAAGACAATGGCGATGATCAGGAAGATGGCAAAGAGCACCTTGGAAATGGCGGCTGCCGTGCCGGCGGTCCCGCGAAAGCCAAAGGCGCCTGCAATCAACGCAATGACCAGGGCAATGATCGCCCACCATAAGAAATTTTCACCTGGCATTGGATAACCCCTCCCCAGATTGTTAAACTATTGTTGAACTGTTGTTG
The DNA here is from genome assembly GCA_035574055.1 of Caldilineaceae bacterium. Taxonomy (GTDB): domain Bacteria; phylum Chloroflexota; class Anaerolineae; order Caldilineales; family Caldilineaceae; genus QEUY01. The sequence continues at coordinate 21,927 of DATLZJ010000250.1, read as the reverse complement.
AACTGTTGATGTCTCCGCATCGAACTTGATCAGTAAGAGCCGCCTATCTGGTCGGCAGAGTGTTTGGCCGGCAAAGGACGGCTCGCTCACCCCAGGATAGGGCAGTCTCCCAAACCGGAGAATAGGCTAGGCGAGGGGTCGAGGATATAGCCGGAGATAGATTCCCTGTACCCGCCTCATTTCGCGTTGCCATCATGGCCTGCTCACTAGGCGCAGGCCCGGCTCTACCCCGTAACGGTTTATATTTACTCGGTTGCTGTTGCCGGGTCTGCATTTCCGGTGAAGTGGCGGCGACAAGTTTATGTACAACAAGCCCACAGCATGACAGAAGGGGCGGCCATCATGTACAATACCCCTGATTATGAAGCGGTTATGAAGATGAAGCCGGTGATGAAGTTGGACCCGAAGCCCCAAAAGGCCCCCCAGGAGACGACAGTCGTCGTTGCCATGAGCGGCGGGGTGGATAGTTCCTTGGCTGCAGCCCTGCTGGTTGAGCAGGGCTACAACTGCATTGGGGTGATGATGCGCCTTTGGGCTGAGCTAGGGCCGGGGGAAGGCTCGACCAACAAGTGTTGCAGCCTGGAGAGCGTCCATGACGCGCGCCGGGTGGCCGACGATCTGGGCATCCCCTTTTACCTGATCAATGTCGAGCAGCCCTTCAAGCAGCAGGTGGTAGACTTCTTCATTGCCGGCTACAGCGCCGGCCAGACGCCAAATCCCTGCCTGGCCTGCAATCGCCATATTCGCTTTGATTACCTGCTCAACTATGCGCGGCGCTTGGGGGCGGACTATCTGGCGACGGGCCACTATGCGCGCCTGCGCCGCCAGCCGGACGGCACGGTCCACCTGCTCAAGGCCGTGGACGAGCAGAAGGATCAAAGCTATGTCCTCAGTGTGATGGGCCAGGCCGAGCTGCGCGATGTGCTCTTTCCCATCGGCGACTACCCCAAGGCCGAGGTGCGGCGCATGGCCGCCGCGCGCGGGCTGCCCACGGCCAGCAAGCATGACTCGATGGACCTCTGCTTCGTCGCCGATGACGACTACCGCCGTTTTCTTCAGGACTGGGCGAGCGAGGCCATGCGCCCCGGCCCTATTTTGGACCGCCGGGGCCGCCAGTGGGGCGAGCATCGCGGGCTGCCCAACTATACCATCGGCCAGCGCAAGGGCCTGGGCATCGGCGGCGCGCCCGAACCGCTCTTTGTGCTGGAGCTGGACAGCAGCCGCAACGCGCTGATCGTGGGCACGGCGGCGGAGCTGGGCCGCGACTGGCTGGTCGCCCGCGACGTCAACTGGACGCTAGACACACCGCCGCCCGATGGCGCGCCCGCCCAGTGCAAGATACGTTACCGGGCCACACCCGCCGGCTGCACGCTGCACCCGCGCGCCGATGGCACAGTCGAGGTCCGCTTCGACGCTCCCCTGCGCGGCGTCACACCGGGCCAGGGGGCGGTCTTCTATGACGGCGACCTCTGCCTGGGGGGAGGGATCATTGTCTGATGCTCGACCTGGTGCCGCCGGCGCTGTTGTTGAGCGTGCTGCTCAGCGTGAGCTATGCTGCGCTGCTCCACCTCTGGGGAGGACGGTCGCTGCAAGAGCTGTTGGTCTATTTGGCGGCATCCGGAAGCGGCTTCGCCGTGGGGCAACTGTTGGGCATCTTGATTCAGATTCCACTGCCCCGCATCGGCCAGGTGCATGTGATCGAGGCCTCGCTCTTTGCCTGGCTCGCGCTGATCGGCGCGCGCGAGCTGAACGCCGGGCGGCGCGCCGGAAACCCATAGCAGAGGAGCAGATCGAGGAGAGAGACTTGTGCTGAGCGCCACCCTGCGCGATATCGCCATTATCGTCGTCGCCGTCCAGAGCATCGTGATCGGCGTGCTGCTGGCCGTCTTGATCTGGCAGATTTGGCGGCTGGTCAAGATCATCCAGACCGAGGTGCGCCCGATTCTGGAGGATACCCAGGCGACGGTGCGCACCGTGCGCGGGACCGCCACCTTTGTCAGTAATACCGTGGTCGAGCCGGTGATCCGCTCCAGCACGACCGTCACCCGCTGGCGGCGCACCTTTGGCGCGCTGGGGAGTGAGCTACGGTCGCTGCGGCGCGCCTCTCCACCGAAGACGCCACCCCCTCCACCTGCTCCATCATCTACTGCACCCTCGACGCCGCCGCCCCCCTCGCCAGGCGGCGCGATTTGATCGCTGTCGGGGCGATATCCGGCGCTGCCCGTGGCGCGCCCGATCCGGCGGCCTGCTAGGGCCTTGAAAGTCCAAGGCTCACGACTGTAGCTTGGGGTCCAGCACATCGCGCAGACCGTCGCCGAGCAGGTTGAAGGCCAGCACCGTGAAAAGGACGGCCAGCCCCGGCCAGATGGAGAACCAGGGCGCAGTGGTGAGGTGAACCGTGCCGTCACGGATCATCTGCCCCCAGGTCGGGGTAGGCGGGGCGACGCCCAGGCCGATGAAGCTGAGATTGGCTTCGATGCGGATGGCCGAAGCCGTCCACAAGCTCGCCATGACCAACAGCTCGCCCAAGAGATTGGGCAGGATGTGACGGCTCACCATCCGCAGATCGCCCACGCCGATGGCGCGCGCTGCGTTCACAAAGTCCTTCTCGCGCAGCGCCAGGGTTGGGCCGTGGGCCAGCCGCGCAAAGCGGGGAGAGATGACCAGGGCAATGGCGAAGATCATCTTGTCCAGCCCCGCGCCCAGCACCGCCAGCACCAGCAGGCCCGTGATCAGATCGGGAAAGGCCAGCAGGGTATCTACCACCCGCATGAGGATGCTCTCGGTGATGCCGCGGCGATAGCCGGCGATCACCCCCATTGCCGTGCCCAACGCCCCGCCCAGGAGCACCGACGCCACCCCCACCAGCAGTGAGATGCGCGCCGCGTAAATGAGCCGCGCGAGGATGTCCCGCCCATAGTCGTCTTGGCCCAGGGGGTGCAGGTCGCTCGGCGGGGCCAACCGCTCGCGCGTTTCTTGCACCAGCGGGTCATGGGGCGACAACAGCGGCGCGGCCACCGCCGCCAACGTGACTGCTGCTACCATAAGCAGCCCCACCACCGCCGTCCGGTTGCGGGTAAAGGTGCGCCACATCCGCTGGCGTTGGCTCAGGGTGCGGATCGGTTCTTGGGCCAGCGCTAGCCGCTGTGCGGTTGCCATGCCGCTTCCTTGTTGCCGATGGGCAGGAACTCCACACCCGCGACCGCCAGGCCGTAGCCGGCGCACAGGCATGAGTTGATCTCCTCGTCGTGGGGGATGGGCTTCTCTAGCATGGGGTGAACCGGCTATTCGTAGCGCACACGCGGGTCTACCAGCCCATAGAGCATATCCACCACAAGGTTAATGACTACAATCATGAAGGCATAGACCACCATGATGGATTGGAGCATGGTGTAATCTCGCTGCTTCATCGCGCCCACCATCAGCTTGCCCAGCCCCGGCCGCGAGAAGACGATCTCGGTCATGACTGAGCTGCCGATCAGGCTCACCGCAAAGATGCCAATAATCGAGACGATGGGGATGAGCGCAGCGCGCAGCGCGTGGCGCAGCATGACCACCTGTTCATGTAGCCCCTTGGCGCGTGCGGTGCGTACATAGTCCTCGCTCAGGATGTTGAGCATGGCCGAGCGGGTCATGCGGGTGATATAGGCGGTCATGATCAGCCCAAGCGAGAGCGCCGGCAGCACCAGGTGATAGAGGATGCTTCCTGGCCGGTTTGGGTCGCCTGCCCCCACCACCGGAAACCAGCCCAGCTCGACCGAGAAGAGCAGGAGCAGCAGAATGCCCAGGTAAAATGCCGGCACTGACAGCCCGGCCAGTGAAAAGACGCGGCCCAGGTAGTCCACCATCCCGTTGCGGCGAATGGCGGTCACGATGCCAAGCGGCACGCCAAGAAGCACGCCGACCAGGATCGAGGCTACGGTCAGTTGCAGCGTATAGGGCAGCACAAAGGCAATCTGCGCGGCGACTGGCTTGCCCGTGATCAGCGACTCGCCCAAGTCGCCGCGCACCAGATCGCTCAAAAAGCGCCCATATTGGACGATCAGCGGCGCGTCCAGCCCCATGCGGGCGCGCAGGGCCTCGACCGCTTCTTGGGAGGCGTAGTCGCCCAGCACCGCTTGAGCCGGGTCGCCGGGCAGCACCCGCACAATCACAAAGACCAGCGTCAAGACCGCCAGCAGCGTCGGCACCGCCAGGATCAGCCGCCGCACCGTATAGATCAGCACCACAACCTCCGCTGAACCCAGGCCAGAGCGGCACGGGCACAGGCGCGCGCCATCACTCCTATGTCCGCCGGCCTTTGCCCGCCGCTGCCCTTACCAAGATAAGCGACCTATCCAGCCAGTTCGCAGGTGCGAGACAGGACGCCACACGAGCTATTCCGTAGGTGCGGCATCCTGCCGCACGGGCGTGCCATGCCAGAGCGTGCGCTAGAATAGCGCACCTACGAAACTGTCTCACGATACTACTCTACAATCTACCTACTCTACAATATCGGTCTGCTCGGTGATCTGGGGGTTCAGATTCAACACCGCGACCAGCGGGTGACCGTAATCCACCCGTTCGCTGCGGGCGTAGACCTGGTTGGTGTACATGATGGTGTGCGAGACCATATCCTCCAGGATGCGAATCTGCGCCTGCTTCCACAACTCCTCTTGGGCCGCCGGGTCGGTCTCGGCGCGCGCCTGCTCGATCAGGTCATCAATCTGGTCGTAGTGGGAGAAATTGGTGTCCGGAGCCGAGCCGGTGACCACGATGGAGGCCGAGTGATAGAAGCGAGTCAAGTAGGCGTCGGCGTTGGGGCGATAGGCGACATAGACCACAAGGGGGTTCACATCCTCACGGATTTGGGCGTGCATGGTCGAGTGGTCCACCACGTTAACCGTCAGATTGATGCCCACCTCGGCAAGCTGGGCCTGCATACTCTCATAGGGCTTGCGATAGGCGCCCATCTCTGAGCTGACCACCGTCAGGTCAAAGCCGTCGGCCAGCCCGGCCTGCTCCAGCAACTGTCGCGCCATCTCCGGGTCATAGCTGTAGTCCAAGCCCAGCTCCTTGACCTCCTCCTCGGTCAAGCCGCCGGCCATGAATTGGGCCGGCACCGGCGACCAGACGATCTCGGCCACGCCCGGCCCGAAGAGGGCCAAGAACTCCTCCCGGTCGAGCGCATAGGCAATCGCCTTGCGGACATCCGGGTTGTCCAGCGGCGGCACGGTGGTGTTGAAATGGATGGTGATCACCTCACCGACGCCAAAGACATCCACCACCAGCCCCTCCTGGCCCTTCATCGCTTCGATCCATTGGGCCTCGTCGAGGCCGGAGATCACATCCAGCTCCCCGGCGCGCAGCCCCAGCTCGCGGCTGCTGATGTCGGGCATATAGCGCACTTCGACCGCATCCAGCTTGGGCCGGCCGCGGAAGTATGCCTCGTTGGCGACCAGGCGCACCCGGTCTTGCGGGGTGTAGCTCTCAAAGACAAAGGGGCCGGTGCCCACGGGCTGGGTCTTGATGGCCTCATCGCCCAGCGCCTCGACGGCCCTGCTACAGACAATAAAGCCGCCGGCATAATCGGCGAACTTGGGCAGGAAAAGGTTGGGCGAGAGCGGCGTCTCCACCGTCACGCGCACCGTGTAGTCGTCCACCTTCTCAAAGGTCATGCCGGTGTACTCGCCGGCGTAGGCCGAGCGGTCGGGGTCGGCAGACTTGGTGAGCGAGTAGACCACGTCGTCGGCGGTCAGCTCATAGGCTTCGCCGTGGGGACCGGCATGGCACATTACCCCCTGTCGCAGTTGGAAGGTCCAGACCTGCTGCCCATCCACCTCTTCCGGCTCAGGGATAGCGGTCGCCAAGTCCGGCTCCAACGCAGGGGCCTCGCCCGGTTTGTAGCGGAGCAAGCCGTTGAAGACCATGCTGACCACAGTGCGGTCATTGGTCGAAGAGGCAAAGTGGGGGTCCAGCGAACCGAGGTCGGCGGCGTTGATGCCAAAGCGCAGTACCTTCTCTCCACCTGGCGCGCTGCTTTCGGCTGCGCCGCTCTCTGCTTCCTGGCCGGTGGGCGCAGCCGGAGCAGTGACACACGCGCTCAACACCAGCAGCGCGCCGGCCAACGCCATCATCCACCATTTCCGCATAGCTAGGCTCCTTTCTGGGACTCTCACGGCATTGAGTGGCTGTATTGGATGGTTACCCTAACCTTTCCAAAATGTCAAGACGCCGGCAAGGAAGCATTTTGTGTTGCAATGACGGAATTTTTATCAATGGATGGCGCGTGATGCGCCCACTAGTCGCCCTCGATGAGCCGTTGGAGCGCGCCGACCAGCACCCGATGCTCGACTTGATGTATCCGGTTGGTGAGGCTCTCCAGCGTGTCGCCGGGGTAGATGGGCACCTCCTCGCTGGCAAGCACCGGCCCGCGGTCCACTTGTTCGTCGGGCACCAAATGGACCATGACGCCGGTCTTTTTGATGCGACCGGCCTGGAAGGCTGCCAGCGCCTCGGCAATGGCATGGGCGCCGGGGAATTGGCCGGGCAGGGCCGGATGCAGGTTGACCACACGATAGGGGAAGTGACGCAGAAACGCGTCGCTCAGAATATGCATCCACCCGGCCAGCACCACCCAATCAGGCTTGGCCTCCCGCACCAACTCGGCCAGGTCTGCGTCATATTCCTCTCGGCTGCGCCCTGCGTCCCGGTAGGGTTTGAGCGCGTGGACACGGCTGGGGACGCCCGCCTTAGCCGCCCGCTCCAGCCCATAGGCGTTCTTGCGGTTAGAGACCACCAGCACCACCTGCGCGTCCAGGGCTCGCGCCCGGATGGCGTCCAGGATGGCCTGGAGATTGGTGCCGTTGCCCGAAATCAATACAGCCAATCGTGCGGTCATCGTGTTCCTCAACCAGAAAATAAACTGCAAAGGAGGGTATAGCATCGTAGCGGCGGTATCCCTACCGCCGGACATGCATGTACGCAGCGCCTGCGGTAAGGATACCGCCGCTACGATCTGGGCTGTTCACAATGGCCCTACTGCCCACTCCTCATCTCTGCAAACACCACGCCTGCCCCGTCCGCCGAGCGGGGGGCCAGCTCCCCGATCTTGACCGCGCCTGGCAGCAGCGCCAGCGCCGCCGGGCCGGCGTCTGCCGGCGTCACCAGCACCATGCCGATGCCCAGGTTGAAGACGCGATAAGCCTCCGCCAGCGGCACCTGGCCCCAGGCGAGCAGCCGCGCAAAGAGCGGCGGCAATGTCCAGCTTCGGGCGTCTATATGGGCCGCCAGGTGATCCGGCAGGATGCGCGGCACATTCTCCACAAAGCCGCCGCCGGTAATATGCGCCAGCCCGTGCAGCGGCAGCCCTGCGGCCTGCACCTGCTCGACTTCGGCCAGATAGGCGCGATGGGGCGCCAGCAGCGCATCGGCCAGGGTCTGTCCATCGGCCAGCCGCTCGGCCAGGTCACGCCCGGCGATGATCCGGCGAATGAGCGAATAACCGTTGGTGTGCGGCCCGCTGCTCGGCAGCCCGACCAGCCAGTCGCCCGCCTGCATCGCCTCCGGCCTGGGCAGCAGATCGCCCCGCGCCGCCAGCCCCACCACCGTGCCCACCAGGTCAAACGCGCCCTCGGCATAGACCCCCGGCATCTCGGCTGTCTCGCCGCCCAGGAGCGCACAGCCCACCGCCTTGCACGCCTCGGCGATGCCTGTCACCACCTCGGCCACCTGGTCGGGCGCCAGCTTGCTGGCCGCCACATAGTCGAGGAAAAAGAGGGGGCGCGCGTTCTGCACCAAAATGTCGTTGACGCAGTGGTTGACAATATCATGGCCGATGGAGCGCCAGCGGCCAAGCTGCGCCGCCAGCTTCACCTTCGTGCCCACCCCATCGGTCGAGGCCACCAGCACCGGCTGCGGCGGCAGGTCGGTGAGCGCATAGAGGCCGCCAAAGCTGCCCACGTCGGCCAGCACATTGGGTGTAAAGGTGGCGCGGATGGCCGGTTTCATCTTCTCGACGGCCAGGTTGCCGGCATCAATATCCACCCCGGCCAGTTTGTAGTGATCCCCGCGTGGGTTCATGTAGCTTTCACCTCCGAAACCACCGGCCTGGCGCGCAGCGTCTCCGGCACCAGCAGGGCGAAGATGGTTGACGCCGCCAGCCCCATCCCCGCGATGGCAAAGGTCGCCATGGAAAGCCCCAACAGATCGGCCACGCTCCCCACCACTATCGGCGCGCCCGTCGCGCCCGCGTCGCCGATCAGCCGCCAGACCCCCAGGAACTCACCCATCGAGCCATCCTTGGGCGCCAGGTCGGAGCCAAGCGTCAGCATCGTGCCGGAGCCGATGCCGTTGCCAAAGCCGATGAGCAACGTGGCTGCCAGCAGCGAGCCGAAGGAGGCCGTCAAGGGCACTAGCGCCATCCCCAGCGCTTGCAGGGCAAAGCTGGGCACAATGGCGTGCTTGCGCCCGTAGCGGTCCATCAGCAGGCCCGCCGGGTAGAACATCGCCATATCCACCGCCGCGGCCAGGGTGATCACCCAGCCGATGGCGGGCAGGTCCAGCCCCACGACATCGGCGGCATAAAGAGGGATGAGCGAAGTGCGCCCAGAGCGGATCATCTGGGCGAACAACTGGCCGACGCCTGCCGTCGTCAGGATACGGAAATGGGTATGGACGACGCGGTACAGGTGCAGCCCGTGGCCGCGCAGCCCGCCCCGCCGCTGCACCGGCTCGCCGGTGTCCTCCACAAAGAGCGCCGAGAGGAGCAGCGCCACGCCGGCGACGCCGGCATAGACCACAAAGGGGAACGAGAGGCCAAAGGCCGCGCCGAGCGCTGCGCCCGCCGCCGGCCCGGCAAAGGAGCCGATGCGATTGAGGCCGCCAAAGGTTGCCGTCGCCCGTCCCCGCTCTTGGAGTGTGATATGGCTGGTCATGTAGGCGTGGCGCGAGATGTTCCACATGGCGTTGCCGACGCCCGCGGCCAGCCCGAAGGCAACCAACTCCGGCACCGAGCGCGCCCAACTGATGCCGAGCATCGCCAGCCCCAGTGTGCCCACCCCCAGCATCATGGTCCAGCGATGGCCGAGCCGTCCGAGCAGGATGCCCGCGGGCACGTCCGCCATCAGGTTGCCCATCCCCTGCGACGCCAGCACCACGCCCACCAGCGAATAGGAGAGGTCAAAAGAGCGGGCATAGAGGGGGAGAATGGGCGTCAACATGCCCGTGGCGAAGGAGAGCAGCAGCGTCGGCAAATAGAGCGGCAGCACTAGCGAGTTGCGCGTCCGCACAGCAAGGGTTCTTTCTAGAATCAATGGCTAACATAAATGGGATGAACTCAGTGTCGCATCCCCTGCAATGTATGCAGGGCCAGCAGCACATACTCGATCTGCGCCGCGCCCGACTCCTCCAGCCGCCGGGCGCATTCGGCCAGGATCAGCGCGGCGGCTGCTTCTGTATCCATCGTCTTCACCGGACTTATTATACCGGTGGAGGCGCCGGCAGGGGGCGGCAGGCAGCGCAGCACTTGGACCAGCAACCGGCTTCCCCCGTCCAGATCGCCCCGCGCCAGCGTTTCCTCACAGGCGAGGGCCAGCCGCTCGACCTCGCCCTTATTGCGCCTTTTGTCCAGCCGCCGGCGCCAGGCCGCCAGCGCCTGGGAGAGGGCGGTGCCGGGGTCGGCGCGCATCTGGCGCAGCAGGTGGATGAAATGATGTTCCTCGCCCACAATGCGCGCCAGGCTCAAGGCCAGCTCCAGCCGCGCGCCGGGGTTCTCAGTCTGCGCCAGCAACGCCAGCAGTTGCGGTGTGGCCTCGGCGGCATGGATGTTGCCCAAGGCCGAGGCATAGGCCATTTGCAACCCCTTGTCGGTCTCTTCCTGCAGGCGAGCCAGCAGCACCGGCGTGATTTCCCGGTCGCGCAGCGCGCCCAAGGCGCGGGCGCTGTGGGCGCGCACCGAGCGGTAGGAGGAATCCAGCGCCCGGCGCAGCGGCTCGATGGCCTGCTCGTCGCCCATCCGGCCCAACGCCCAGGCCGCCACTACCGTCAGCGCCAGCTCGCTCCCCTCCAGGATGGAGACCAGCGCCTGGCGCAGCCGCGGGTCTGGCGGCATCCGCGCAATCGAGATGATGGCCTCGAAGCGCACGTTGAAGCGGGGGTCCTCCAGCGCCTCCAGCAGCTCCTCCACGGTCAGCGGGCTTTTGGCCTGGCCCAGCCGCTCGGTCATCAGGACCGCGCTGTGTTCGTCGCGAGCCAGATGATAGCGGATCATGGACGACATGGCGAGAAAGGGATTGCCGCGCAGAAAGATACCGGCAAATTGGCCCATGCTCACGGCGCGGTCTTCATGCACCTGGCGCAGCAGGGTAAAGGCCACAAAGGGCACCACCAGGCTAGCCAGAAAGAGGGGCAGGTATGGGTCGAGCCGGAAGACCCACCACTCCCCCGACAGCCCTTGGGTCAGGTCCAGCAGCGCGCCGCCGCTCAACTGGCTGATGCCGCCTACGATCCCGATCCAGGCATAATAGAGCGCCATGTAGTCGGTGCGCTTGGCCGGCGGCACAATATTGACATAGAGCATGCGCCCGGAACCGATGCCCCACCCCATGTCGGCTACCCCTTGCAGAAAGGCGATTGCCAGCGCAATCCACAGGCTAAGGGGCGACTCGCGTGGCATCCACATCCAGAAAAGCGGCAAGAGCGCGCGCAGGCTCAGGCCATAGAGCGTCACGGGGATGCTGCCGTAGCGGTCGGCGGCCCACCCCCACCCATAGCTGGAAAGCAGGCTGCCCACCAGCGTGCCCGTCTGCAAGAGAACCACCTGGCTCTCGTTCAGCCCGACTTCCTCGCGCATAAAGAGGGGCAAAAAGGAGCCGAGGGGCACCGTGACCAGGGTGATCAAGCCGACGGCGACCAGATAGCGTACAAAGTCGCGGTCCTGCGCCGCCGTGCGGAGGTCGCGGCCCGGCGCTTCCTTGCCCTTGCCCACCGCCATTGGCGCGCCGCCTGGGATCAGAAAGGCCAGGCCCACCGAGATCCAGCCGAAGATCACGCCGATGGCGATCAGCACCATATAGCCGGTCAGCCCTGTCGTGCGCGCCAGCACCATACCGCCCGCGGTCACCGCCAGGAAGCCGACGGCGGTGGTAAAGATATTGTTCATGGCGGTGTATTTGCCGCGCACGCTGTTGGGCACATACTCCTGCGCCCAGGGAAAGCTGGCCGTCACGCCGATGGCGCGCAGCCCAGAAAAGAGAGCAGTGGTCGCCGCCACATAGACCAGGGCCGCCTCCGCGCCGTAGCGGTTGAGCACCAGCGGCGTCGCCAGCAGCCCCGCCGCGATCAAGGCGCGGATGCCGAAGAAGGTCAGGTAGGTGCGCTTGTAGCCGAAGCGCGCCACCCACGGCGCGACAAAGAGGGCGATCAGCCCGAAGAAGGGGAGCAGCGAAAGCAAGAAGCCCATCTGGCTCTTGCTCAACCCCAGCGCGCTCAGAAAGAGGACAAAGATAGAGCCAAAGAAGGTGTATTGAACAAAGACGGTATTGGCTGCATTGGAGGCGATGCTCCAGGGCAGCCCGCGCAGTTTTTCAACCGTAGTCGGCTCAACCGAAGCCGGCTCTTGGGCGTGACTGGTCGCCATGGGGCTAGACCGCCACCTCAAGCACATGGAGCGCCAGCAAGAGATACTCCTGATGGGCTATGCCCGTGGCCTGGAGCTGGATCAGGCAGGCGAGCAGAATTGTCCGCCCCGGCTCGCGGATCATCTCGGCGGGGATCTCGCCTACGCCGGCGGCTAGATGGGAGATGCCCTGCTCCATGGAACCGTGGGCAAAGGCGTTGCTGGCCTCGGCAAGGTGAGGGAGGGCCGCCCGCGCCATGTGCTTGTTGCGCTCCAGCCGGCGGCGCAGATCATCCACCGCTTGGGCGGCGGCGGTGGCGGGGTCGGCGCGCATCTGGCGCAGCAGGTTGATAAAGATATGCTCATTCCCGCTAATGCGCGCCAGGCTCAAGGCCAGCTCCAGCCGCGCGCCGGGGTTCTGGGTCTTCTCCAGCAGCGCCAGCAGCGGGCCGACCGCTTCGGTTGCGCGCAGATTGCCCAAGGCCGAGGCATAGGCCATCTGCAAGCCCTTATCGGTTTCGGTCTCCAGACGGGCCAGCAGCTCCGGGATGACGGTGCGGTCGCGCAGCGCGCCCAGGGCGCGGGCGCTCTGGGCGCGGATCGAATGGTAGGGCGAGTTGAGCGCCTCCCGCAGCGGGGGCAATGCCTGCTCATCGCCGATGCGCCCCAGCGCCCAGGCTGCTACCGCCTGGAGCGCCAGCTCGGTGCCGCGCAGAATCTCGACCAGCGCCGCAGTCAACCGGCGGTCGGGCGGCATCCGCGCAATCGAGATGATGGCCTCCATCCGCACGTTGAAGCGGGGGTCGCGCAGCGTCTCTAGCAGTTCTTCCACGGTCAGCGGGCTTTTGGCCTGGCCCAACCGCTCGGTCATGGCGACGGCGGCCCGCTCGTCTTTGGCTTGGTAGTAGCGCACCAGCGCGCCGACGGCCTGGAAGGGGTTGCCCCGGAAGAAGAGGCCGGCAAATTGCCCCACGCCGTAGATATTATCGGCCCGCATCCCCTCCAGCAGCAGGGTAGCGACGATGGTCAGCAGGAAGCCCAGTGCAAAGAGCGGCGTGTAGGGGTCAATCGCCAGCCCAAACCACTCCCCTTCCAGCCCGCTCGACAGGTCGAGGAGATAGCCGCCCAAGAGTTGGCTGAGGCCGCCGATAATTCCTACCCAGGCGTAGTGTAACGCCATATAGGGCATCTTCTTGGCCGGCGGCACAACGCTGACAAAGAGCAGCCGGCCTGCGCCGATGGCCCAGGCCATGTCGGATACGCCCAAGAGGACGGCAATGCCCAGCGCCACATAGAGGCTGGTTTCGCTGCCGCGCGGCATGGTGAACCAGAGAACAGGCAGCACGATCTTGAGCGCCAGACCGGAAAGCATGACCGGCTTGCTGCCGTAGCGGTCCGACGCCCAGCCCCAGGGAAAGCTGGAGACCAGGTTCCCCACCAGCGTCCCGGCCTGAAGCCAGACGATGGCGCCCGCGCCCAGCCCGATCTGCTCCTGCATGAAGAGGGGCAGGAACGAGACCATGGGCGCTATGCCGATGGTGATGAGCGCCGCGCCGGAGAGGTAGCGCAGGAAGTTGCCGTCACGCGCGGCCTCGGCCATCCCCGCCAGCGTGGATGGGTCTCGGCTGCTCTTGCGGACGGGCGCGCCGCCGGGGATTTTGGTCGCCGCCCAGACCGAGACAAAGCCAAAGACGACCCCCACCCCGATAAGCAGCATATAGCCGCTCAAACCGCTGCTGCGGTCCAGCACGTAGCCGGCCATGCCCACCGAGGCCAACCCCACGAGGGTGGTATAGATGCTGTTAGTGGCTGAATAGCGCCCGCGCACCGAGTTGGGGATGTACTCTTGCAGCCAGGGATAGACCCCAACTTCGGCAATGGCGCGCGCCAGGGCAAAGCCGCCGGTAATGAGGGTGACATAGAGCGCCAGCCCCTGGCTGCCCCACGTCGCCGCCACGACGGGCGTCAGCAGCAGGCCGGCCGTGATCACCTTGCGCAGGCCGTAGAAGATGATGTAGGTGCGCTTGTAGCCAAAACGGGCCACTGCCGGCGCGATAAAGAGCGCCACCAGCCCGGCAAAGGGGATGAGCGAGAGCAAAAAGCCGATCCTGGCCTTGTCCATGCCCAGATCGCTGAGAAAGAGGACAAAGACCGAACCGAAGAAGGTAAACTGGGCAAAGACGGTGTTGGTGGCGTTGGAAAAGATGCTCCAGGGCAGCCCGCGCAGCTTCTCGATGGTCGTCGGCTCGTTGCCGGCGCTCTCGCTCTGGGTGGCCTCAGTAATAGCGGTCTGGACAACCGTGCGGTCCTCGACCGGCGCATCCGGCGGGCGGCTTTCCGCAGACGGCTGTTGGGTGGAAACAGTGGATGACATAGCTCGTTGGGCAACCAAAAATCAAAGGGCCAATCGGCAGGCGATTGGCCCTCATTGTCGGCTGACCTGTCCTTGCCAAGTCTAGCACGCGCTCCACCATCGGTCAAAGCTGGTGGGACTATACCTCACTCCATACATTCAGAAACTCGACATGATCCTTCATATCGTCGGTGCTGAGAGCGGCGATGAGACGCGGGAGCCGCCGTGTTCTGCGTCATTAAATCGTGAACACGGCTGCTGTTCACACTCTCAGGCGGCAGCGCGTAGGTGCGGTATCCTACCGCACTGTCAGGCGGTAGATCGTAGGTGCAGTATCCTACCGCACTGTTCACAGCGTCAGGCAGCCCGTAGGTGCGGCATCCTGCCGCACGGCTCGATGGCGTTGCGTCTCCCCGCTCGCACGAACAGCGGCAGCGCTGACGCGCCCTTCCCCGTCGGCCGAATGGGCATGGCGTGCTCACGCTGGGCCATGTCTGCTGGGCCGCTCGTGGGCGGCGCCCTGCTTTCCATATCCAAGCCCCTGCGCGATTCCAGCCGGGCGCCTACCGCCCTTGCTTGCCTTCCCTTGAGCATCCACAGCGGGGCAAATCTCGCAATAGAAAAGCCGCCTGTTGCAGCAGGCGGCCCAAGGGTCTGCTATTGACTGTGGGCGCTGCCGGCTATGCGCTTGCGCTACGCTCCAGCACAGGCCGGAACTTGTAGCCGTAGATGATCTGTCCCTCGCGCCCGTCCTCTTTGAGCTTGCGCGTCACCATCTCCACCCTCATGCCGATCCGCACCTCGTCGTGGTTGACATCGGTCAGTTGGGCCGTGACCATCGGCCCCTCGTCGAGCTTGATAATGGCGATGGTATAGGGCGCCTGCTCCTCAAAGCCTTTGGGCACATTGTACATGGTGCTGAAGGTATAGACCTCGCCATAGCCGCTCAGGTTCTGCTTCAGGCCGGTTAACTCAGTATGCCGCTTGGCTGCCATATTGGTTTGACGCTTCATAGCGGGGCCGGCTACGACCGGTCTAATCATCCCCCGCAGCCGCATACTCTGCTGCATGGGGGAGAATAAAGACATACTCATGCCACTGGCGCCCCTGATCGGCGGCAGGGCCGGCTGCCTCTCGCCCACAGTAGGGGCATAGGCGGCGCGGCGGAAAGACGAGCCGCTCGCACGCAGGGCAGACCTCGCCTTGCAGGCTGTAACGTTCGTGCTTGGTCCGCCAAAGAATCGGAATCGCCATACCTATCTACATCTCCTCGCGTTCGGTTCTTTCCCCATAAGCGCCGGCTCAAGCTCCATCGGTCGTCGGTTGTAACTCTCTGCTGTGCATCTCTTAAATCTCTATCGCCAACCGTGCGATGTAGCGCCTGCGCGCCGGCTCCCGATCAATCAATACGATCCACTCACCTACTTGTGTCAGCGCGTGTAGATTTCAGCGCGTGTAGATTGTCGTGTTAGATCGTATGGTCCAAAGGCTAACAGGTTTGGGATGCCAATTCCTATCCAGCTTGGGGCCGGCCATTCTTGATAGGTTTTGATAGCCACGCCTTGGGTCTCACAGATGCCTGACGTAGCTGGCGCTATTATAGAGCAGTAGCTGACAGCTTTAGATAGCTTTTGATAGCTGCATCCCCGGATAAAGCTCGTCTAGTCTACTATGATCGCTCTTATCCAAAAGATCATGCGCTAAAACAAAGGTTTGCGATACGTCATTCGGTTATCTGCCCCTGATTCCAAGCGAAGGACAGTCGGGGGCGCTGTCCGCGGAGCAGCCTGAGCTTGACGACAGTTTTGATGACTTTGACTTCGATGCGCTTGACTTGGAAGCGCTGGCCGGGGGCGAGGTGCTGGCTGGCGCGCAATATGTAGGGAGGCTTTTATCATGATGGTCGGTTTGCCACCCTCTTGGATGTCGTCAATCACTACAATGACCACTTCCAGCTAGAACTCAGCGACCAGGATAAGGCTGACCTGGTCGAGTTTCTAAAGTCGTTGGGCGAGGTAGCGGTTCGCATCCAATGACCGGTGGCTAGACTCCCAGGATGTGGGTGACAATCGTGGCGCCGCTGCCGCCGATGTTCTGGGCCATGCCCAGCCGCGCCTGTTTGATCTGGTTGGCGCCGGCCCGGCCTGTCAACTGCTGGACTATCTCGACGATCTGATAGATGCCCGTCGCGCCCACCGGATGGCCGCGGCTCTTGAGGCCGCCCATGGTGCTGATCGGAATCTCGCCTTCTAGGCCGATGGCCCCTTCATGCGCCAGCCGCCAGCCCTCGCCGCGCCGGGCAAATCCGCTGGCCTCCAGGCTCAATGCGCTCATGATGGTAAAGGCGTCGTGCAGCTCAAAAAGGTCCAACTCCTCTGGCCGGATGCGGGCCTGCTGGTATGCCTTTTGGCTGCTGATATAGGCAGCCTCCAGGAAGAGCGGGTCGCGGCGGTCGTGAACGGCCAGCGTATCGTTGGCGCTGGCGCTGGCGAGAATCTGGACACTTCCCCAGTGGTGGCCGGTAGTAAAGTCGCGCACCCGCTCGGTCGGGACCAGCACCACCGCTGCTGCGCCATCGCAGACCGGGCTGCTGTCCATCATGTTGATCGGCGTGGCGATGATGGGCGCGTTGAGGTAGGCGTTTAGGTCAATCGCGTGCCGGAACATGGCGTTGGGGTTGTTGGCCCCGTTCCGGTGGGCATTGATGCTGAAGCCGGCGAAGGCATCCACCGGCACATCATATTCGTACATGTACCGTTGCATGAGGAGCGCATTCAGCCCGACAAAGCTGACCCCATGCAGCGCCTCATAGTCGGCGTCGGCGGCGGTCGCCAGGCCGGCGGTTGTATCCTTGCCCACCGTGTCGGTCATCTTCTCCAGCCCGACCACAATCACGACATCGTGGAAGCCGCTGGCAACGGCCATCGTGCCCACGCGCAGCGCCGCCGCGCCGCTGGCACAAGCCGCCTCGACCTTGGCCGCCTCGATGCCGTGCAGACCGCAGTAGTCGGCCACCAGTGTCGCCAGATGCTCCTGGTCCAACAGGTTGCCGCTCAACATATTGCCGACATAGAGCGCATCGGCGCGCTCGATGCCGGCGTCGGCCATTGCCGCCGAGACGGCCGTATAGGCGATCTGGCGCGCCGAGCGGTCCCATAGCTCGCCTACGGGCGACTGGCCGATGCCGATGATAGAAACGCTACGCATTTGCTGTTCTCCGGGGCGGATCAGCGCCCACTGGTCTTCTTTCAACGAATTTCAACGAGACCATCAACCGTGCAACGAGAGAGTTCAAGTATACCGCCAAGTCCGCCTATCGGCTAAGCCCGTCCACCCATCGGGCGCAAAAAGAGCACCGGCAGGTCTGGATGAACGCTTGCCGGTGCTCTAGGGGGCGCTTGCCAGGATGTGCGCCCCTAGTTATTCACACTGACTGGCTCAGGATACGCTTGCCTGCCTGCTCATCGCGTATTGGCAGCCACCTGGGTGTGGCGGAGCGCCTCAGTGGTATGGGTTAGCAACGCGATGACAATTTCCACCACACCGATGATCAGGTGTGGCATCCACACCATGTCAGCAAATCCGAAGGCCCAGGGCGACGCCGCAAGGACCACGCCGCCGATCACATCTAGCCAAAGATGAACGTTCAGCGGAATCACATCGGCGGCCCCTAGCTCATAGCGGGTGAGCAGGCTGTAGATGATGACAACTGCTCCTAGAACGATCGGCGCCCACTGGGCTGCACTTCCATCGGCAAACCCGAAGATCCAAGGCGCCGCAATCAAAAGTAGCCCAATCAGGTAGTCAATTACACCATGGATTTTGGTCGGAATGAATCGCATTTAGCCCTCCTTTCTGGACCTATGCTCTTCGTCCGATAAGCCATGCTCCTTTCCTTCGTTATCCTGCGCCCTTCACAACCACTGCAATGCTAGCAACTCTATTATACCGGGTAGTCAACCTATTTGTTGTCTGTAATCTATCTTACATTGTGACGGAATTTCTGGGGCCTTGGCGCCGCATCCTGATGAACCAATGCGCTGGAGGCGCACCATGATCCCTGGCTGAAGGACGTATGATCCTGCATTCACGGCGCACACTCCGGGGCCGCCCGTCGCTTGACGATCTGGGGGCGTGCCATGCTCGACGCTAAGAACTACTTGAGGATGTAGTAGGTCGCTCGCTTCTCGCCGATGCGCAGGAGCAAGTTCTTTTCGACCAAATCGGCCAGGTCACGGCGAATGGTCTCCGGGCTGACATCGGGCGCGAGGGTTTGATATTCGCTGTTGGTGATCCGTCCGTGGGCCTGGACGTAGGCCAATGCCGCCTCCTGGCGCTCATTCAGGAAGAGGTGGCTCCACGGCTGCTGGGCCGGCTGGCTGCTCACCAGCTCCACCCCGGCGGATTGCAGCGTCACCCGAAAGCCTGCGGCGGTCTCCTCAAAGAGGGGTGGGGGCAGCCCGGCCTCGGTCATGGCGGCAATCATGCGGTCGACCCCGTAGCCCAGCCGCTCGATGAAGCCCAAGTCGCTGAGAATGGCGACAATGGTCTCGTTGCGGCTGTAGCGCTCATCCTTGAGGTTTTCCAGCGTCACATGGCCGGGCAGGCGACCGGGGCTGTAGACCTCCAGCCGGTTGTTGAACATCAAGACCCGGATGCCCTCGCCCCGAATGCTATAGTCGCGGTGGGCGACGGCGTTGACAATGGCCTCGCGCACCACCGGTAGCGGGTATTCGCTGGTTTCCTCGCGCGCCAGCCCGCGGATTTTCATCCCGCGGCGCATATTGCTCGACACAAAGGCCTCGGCCTGGCGGATCTGGTCGGCGAGGACGCCGCCAAAGTCCTGGCGCACAAACTCATCGCCCATGCTATCGCCGGCATAGCGCACACAGATGATCTCGGCGCTGCGCAGAAACCGTTGAGGATGGCGGCCAAAGAGCAGCAGCCCGGCCACGGTGGGCGCCAGCGTCGCGGCGGCGCTTTCACCGGCTGGCGCCACCGGCGTCACACAGCCACGCGCCAAGAGGGCTTGGGGCAAGTCCTCGCTGGCGGAAAAGGCCACCTGGTCCAGATAGCGCAGGATGCGCTGCTCGTCCAGGTCGGCCAGGGTCGCGCCTGCCACCGGCTGCGTCTCAAACCCCGCGTCGCCCCGCTCCAGCAACAGCCGGCGCAACTCCGGTGTGGTCAGCGGGCGGTTTTGGCCGCCGGTGCGGGTCAAGTACATCCCTTGCAGGCTGTAGATGTGGGGCAGACCGGCGGGCACTTGGATCACCACCACCGCGCCGCGCTCGCTCTCCAGCGTTTGGGCGCTGGGCAGCACCAGCGGCGGGTCGGTCATCAACCCGGCTGAGACGGCCGCATCGCGCAGCGCGGCTACATCCACTTCTTTCTGCACGACTCCCTTGCCGCTGACGCCCAACAGCGCCACACCGCCATTGGCGTTCGCCAGCGCGGCCAGCGTCTCGGCCAGCGTGCGCACCGGCACACGGGCAGGCAGAAACGCCACCCGGTCGCTTGGGCCGGCCTCCAGGAAAGCCGCAAGCTGCTCGTCGGTGATGATGCGCTGGTGGCGCCGGATCATGCTTCCCCCTCCACGGTGTATGCCCGGCTGTTCATTGGTCGTAGCGTTCAACTGTACCCTGCTCCGGACGTGCATCCTAAGGCGCAGCAGCGGCGTGTTGAGCTGGTGGCCTATGCTGCGTTCCCGGCGCCACGCTCCATGATGGGTTATCAGGATAGGTCATCATGATGGAGTATGATGTGTACGTGACTTCTGTCGGTTGACGACGGGAAATCAAATGCATAGGATACGATTATGCGCCATCCTTTGCGTTTTTCCTTCACCGGTCTGCACCGCACCCGCTGGTCGCGGGCGCTGCTGCCGGGGCTACATATCAAACGCTGGATCCTCCTCCTGCTGCTCGGTGTGACCGTCGCCGGGTTGGGGTTGGCGTTTGTGATCCGGGAACTATACAGCATCCATGCGTTTCCGCCGGTGGACTACTTGATGGCGCTGACCTTCCTGCCCGATTGGGCGCGCGGCCTGGCGCTGATGGGCGGCGGCTTTCTGATGATTGCCATTGCCGTGTGGTATCTCAATCGCTCGCTCATGGCTGCGTTGCTCCCCGGCCAAACCTTACCTGACAACAAAGCGATGGTCAACGTGCTGCTCCAGCGCCAACTGCGGCGCAATGGGCCGCGCGTGGTCGCCATCGGCGGCGGCACGGGGATGCCCCAGCTTCTACGCGGGTTGCGCGAGTACACCGACAACATCACCGCGGTGGTCACGGTGGCCGATGACGGCGGGAGCAGTGGCCGGCTGCGCCGCCAAATGGGCATGTTGCCGCCGGGCGACTTTCGCAACAACATCGCGGCGCTCAGCGAGGCGGAGGACCTGATGACCCGCCTCTTTCAATACCGCTTTGCCGAAAACGAGCTGAACGGCCATAGCGAGGAGGCCAGCCCCCTGGCCGGCCATAGCTTTGGCAATCTCTTTATCGCCACCATGACGGCCGTCACCGGTAGCTTTGAGAGCGGGATCGCCGAAAGCAGCCGTGTGCTGGCCGTGCGCGGGCGAGTCCTGCCCAGCACCCTGGAGCATGTCACCCTCTGCGCCGAGGTCTGCCGCACGCGGGAGGACGGCAGCGACGAGTGGCTGGTGGTGGAGGGCGAGAGCCGGATCCCTGAGACCGGCGGGCGGATCATGCGGGTCTTCCTCCGGCCCGAAAACGCCCGCGCCTACCCGGCCACGGTCCAGGCCATTTTGCAGGCCGACTTGATCGTCGCCGGACCGGGCAGCTTCTTCACCAGCGTCATGCCCAATCTCTTGGTGCCCTCGATCCGGGCCGCCATCGGTGCGGCGGCTGCGCCGCGCATCTACGTCTGCAATGTGGCGACTCAACCGGGCGAGACCGAGGGCTACACCGTCTCGGACCATATGCGCCAGCTTCGCAACCACGTGGGCGATGCCTTCACCACGGTTCTTGCTAACGACAACTACGACCTGACCGTGCCGCCTCCCTTTGTGGGCGAATGGGTGCGGCTGCCGGAACCGGGCGAGCCGCTGGAGTACCGGCTCTTCACGGGCGATCTGATCGATGGGGCGCGGCCCTGGCGGCATGACGCCAAGAAGCTGGCCGCTCGGCTGATGGAGGTCTACAGCGAACTGTCCGGCGCGCCGGTCGCCCGCCGCTGACCTCGGCTTCTCTTAGAGCTTCACGTTCTGGACCGCTGTGCGGTAGTCTATCTTGGAAGGGCGTTCGGAGCGCATTAGTCATTGCAGGCGGCGCGGGTTAAGCAAAAAGCTCTCCCACGGTGCAGGAGCGTGTCCGCGCAGTAGAAGTTCCAGATCGTCTGCAGAGACAAGGAGCGCGCGCTCAAAGGGATGTAGCTTGTCCGCGCCTGCTTCATCTGTAGCCCGGTGTTTCCATATCTAATCCCATTCTAATCCCTGGAATTAACGCGAATCTTTATACGGTCTAGGTCTGCACCTGTGCTGGGATAGCTGGATGGGCGCCTGATGTCCGACTTGACAGCCGTTGTTGCGTTTGCTACACTCGGTGTAACCGATTACAATTATAACTGCTCCCCACCGCCTTATGAGAAATGAATCTCGTTGTGCCCAGACAGGGTTTTGACATTTGCTTTCGTTGTAATCGGTTACATCGCCACTTGCCTGCAGGAATCTAGAAGATGAGTAAGTGGGAGCCAAGCTTGTGACGACGGTCAAGGATGTTGCAAAGCGCGCCGGCGTTTCGGTCGCTACGGTCAGCCGGGTCCTGTCTGGCTACCCACATGTCAGCGAAGAGACGCGTACCCGTGTTCTGGACTCTATCCAGGAGCTGGCCTACCGGCCTGACCAGATCGCCCGCTCCTTGCGGCGGCGGCGCACCAATCTCTTGGGCTTTATTGTCTCCACAATTGAGAATGTCTTCTTTACCGAAGCTGCCCATGCCGCCGAGCAGGCTGCTCGCAAGCG
>DATLZJ010000249.1:0-3903 GCA_035574055.1 Caldilineaceae bacterium | reverse complement strand
GAGACCCGTCGCACGACGATCCTCAAGTTGCGCGTCGCGCCGCAGGACACCGGCCGCGTGATCGGCAAGGGAGGGCGCGTCGCCAATGCCATCCGCACCGTGTTGAACGTGTCGGCCCGGCACCATGACAAGCCGGTGATTCTGGAAATTGACTGACCGGCGGGCAGCAGGACGCCTGCACCAGGCGAACGGAACGACCAGGAGGGCAGCGGAAGGTCAGCTTCCGCTGTTTATTTCTTCAAGTTAGCTTGCCCATGGACGAAAGACGAGCCAACCGGCGCGAGCGGCCACCGTCGCGTCGCTACGAAACCTATACCCACCGCAACCGCAAGGTGAGGGTTCCGGAGGGTTACATGGCTGTTGGCTTGATCGCCGGCGCCCACGGTCTGCGCGGGGAGGTGAAGGTCGAGCTGCATACCGACTTCCCCGAACGCTTTGCGCCCGGCTCAACCCTCTGGCTCGGAACAGAGTTAGAGCAAGTTGAGGTTGCTACCTCTCGCCCCCACCAGGGACAGGTCTTGGTCCGCTTCGAACAAGTGACCAACCGCAGCGAGGCCGAGGCTCTGCGCGGGGAATGGCTCTTTATCCATGAGAGCGAGGCCGAAACGCTGGAAGAAGGCACCTACTTCGTCCACGACATCATCGGCGCGTCGGTGCAGACGGTGGAAGGGCGGCCACTGGGGGTGGTGCGCGAGGTGCTCTTCACCGGCGCCAACGAGGTATACGTCATCGAGTCGCTCGACCAGCCGCCGCGCGAGCTATTGCTGCCGGCCATTGCCGACGTCATCCAGCAGGTAGACCTGGAGGCCAACCTGATCACGGTGGCGCTGCTGCCCGGCCTGTTGGATGAAGAAGCGGATGAAGAAGAAACGCCGGAGGAGTAAAGCCGCCGGCCCGCAGGCTCCGGTTCTGCGGCAACCCCCATTTGACAACCGCTTGGCCGCTACAGTATCCTCGCGATCAGCAACGCGCCGGGCCGGCCTGGCCCCAAGGCCGCATCAGAACCTGACCCAGGCACACAACACCCACGTCAGTGGATGGGCAAAGACGAAGCAGCCAACCCTCTTTGGACAGCACCCCGGTGAGCACAAGCGCGGTGGACGAAAAGGCCTACTGGATCGCTCTCAATCGGGTCTCCGGCATTGGCGCGGTGCGCATGGCTGCGCTGCTGGAGAGGTGCGGCTCGGCAGCCGCCGCCTGGCAGGCGTCTATCCAAGAGCTAAAGGCCGCCGGGCTAGACCGCCGCAGCCTGGAAAACCTGCTCAATGCCCGGCGCACGCTCGACGTAGCCGCAGAGTGGGAACGTATCCGGCGGGCCGGCATCCACGTCATCACCTTACAAGACGACGATTATCCCGCCAACCTGCGCCAGATCGACGCGCCGCCCCCTTTGCTCTATGTGCGCGGTAGCCTCCAGCCCAGCGACCTCTGGGCGATTGGCATCGTTGGCACCCGGCGGGCCTCGGTCTATGGCCGGGAAGTGGCCCACACCTTGAGCCATGACCTGGCCGCCCAAGGCATTACGGTCGTGAGCGGGCTGGCCATGGGCATTGATACGGTCGCCCACCGGGCGGCGCTGGAGGCAGGGGGACGCACCCTTGCTGTGCTCGGCAGCAGTGTAGACCAGATTTACCCCCCGGAGAACCGGGGGTTGGCGCAGAGAATTATGGAACAGGGTGCGCTTATCAGCGAATACCCGTTGGGCACTCGCCCCGAAGCCGGCAACTTCCCACCACGCAACCGCATCATCAGCGGCTTGAGCAAGGGTGTGGTAATTGTCGAGGCGGGCGCGCGCAGCGGCGCATTGATCACCGCACGCTTTGCCGCTGAACAGGGCCGTGAGGTTTTTGCCGTTCCCGGCAGCATCTTACACCCCGGCAGCGCCGGCTGTAACACGCTGATCCAACAGGGCGCAACGCCGCTGCTATCCGTCAACGATATTTTGACCCAGCTCAACCTGGAGCAAGTCGCCACCCAGCGCGCCGCCCACGCGGCCATCCCGGCAGACCCTTTGGAAAGCAAGCTCTTGGGCCACTTGGGACGGGATCCGCAACACGTGGACGACCTGGTGCGCCAGATGGCGATGCCCGCGCCTCAAGTTTCCAGCCTGCTTGCAATGATGGAGTTGAAAGGGCTGGTGCGCCATGTCGGCGCGATGACCTACGTTCGCCGCTAACCGCTCTCGACAGGGGCGCTTTTAGGAATGGACAGCAATACCCACATGACCGGCGATGGTGTAATGTACGGTGTGATTCTGGCCGGCGGCGCCGGAACCCGGCTCTGGCCGCGCAGCCGGCAGCGCTGCCCCAAGCAATTTACCGACATCACCGGCAGCGGTCGCACCATGATCCAGGCGACCGTTGACCGGCTGGCCGGGCTGATCCCGCCCGAACGGGTCTATGTTGTCACCGGCGAGCCATATGCCCAGCTCTGCGCCGAGCAGTTGCCTGAGGTTCCTCCCGACCAGATCATCCTGGAGCCGAATGGGCGCAACACCGCGCCCGCCATTGGCCTGGCAGCAGTTCAGGTCGTCCACCGCGACCCCAATGCCGTGCTGGCAAGCCTCCATTCGGACCATGTGATCACCGAGCCTGAGCGTTTTCGCCAGGCGCTACGCCGTGCGGTTGCCGCCGCCGAGGCGGGCTATATCGCCACGCTGGGGATCGAGCCGACTTTTCCCCACACAGGCTACGGCTATATCCAGCGGGGCGAGCGACTGGAGGAGGTCGCGCCAGGAGACCCACCCGTCTTCGCGGTGCAGTCCTTCCTGGAGAAACCGGCGCGCGCGACGGCCGAGTCTTTCCTGCTCCAGGGGGGCTACTATTGGAATGGCGGCATCTTCGTCGCCCGCGCTAGCACGCTCCTGGACGAGATGGCGCGACAGATGCCGGCGCTCTATAGCGGCCTGCGCCAGATCGGGGACGCCTTGGCAAGCGGGGGAGTCGCCGCAGCCCGCGCGGCAACTGCCGCCGTCTGGCCCAAGCTCCCCACAGCCAGCATTGACCATGGCATTATGGAGGGCGCACGCCGGGTGGCGACGGTGCCGCTCCAGGCTGGCTGGAGTGATGTGGGAAGCTGGGATGCGCTGGAGGGTGTGCTGGCCCAAGATGAGACCAACAACACCGTCGCCAAGGGAGACCTGCTCACCATTGATAGCCGCAACAACATTATTTATGTCGAGAAACCGGTGGTCGCCCTGATTGGCGTGGAAGACTTGGTCGTCGTGGATACCGGAGATACACTCCTCATCGGCCAGAAACAGCAGATGCAAAAGGTGAAAGACCTGGTCGAACGTCTGCGCGCCCAGGGTCGTTTGGAGCTGCTGTAACCAGGTTGCAGCCACCAATGTGACAGCGCCGGAAGAGTCACCGGCGCCGAAGGAGCCTGTTATGCCGCCTTATCAATCATCCAGAGCATTGGGAAGCCAGGGACTGCGCGGGTTGGCGCCTCTGATGCGCGGCCAGTCGCTGCCGGTGATCGCCTTGGCTGCCGGCCTGCTATTGGGGTTGCTCCTGGGTCTGCTCATCGGCTGGGTGCTGTGGCCTGTGCAATGGACCAATGCCTGGCCCCAAGACCTTAGCCCGGAAGCGCGCGCCCAGTACCTGGCCGCGGTCGCCGAAGCCTATGTCTATCGCGGCGACGAGCAAGCAGCCGAGGCCGCGCGCAACCGGCTCTATGACCTCAACGAGAACCTGGCCGCCGAAATCGCCGCGGCTCAGGCGTTCTTTGCCGAAAACCCTCAGCCCAACTCGAGCGTCCATATCAACAACCTGGGCCAGCTTGCTCAGGCCCTGAACGTTCAATCGCCTGATATTATCACCGATGCGCCGCCGGTGGAGGAAGGCGCGGCGGTGAGCGCCCCTGCGACCGAGGATTCGGCGGTCGGCAGCCGTGTGCGCAATT
>DATLZJ010000248.1:0-2581 GCA_035574055.1 Caldilineaceae bacterium | reverse complement strand
GCGGGTCAGCGAGTTGGCGGGCAAAGTCCAAAAAGCCTGCCTCGTCGGTGGGCGGGTATTGGCGGTTGCGCCCGCCGAGCGTGACGAGCCAACGGTCCCCCTCCACCGGCAGCAAGACGCCGCCATAGGGCATATCGGGCGGATAGCCGGTGATCAGCAGCGCCTTCCAATCGGCCTTGAAGCCGGCGGGTTTGCGATACCAGCGGCTGGCGTAGCCCAGGAAGGCGTTGACAATGGTCTCTCGCGGGCGGCCATAACCAAGCGCCTCCAGCCAGTCCGGGCTGTGGGAGCCGCGGCCGGAAGCATCCACCACCAGGTCTGCGGCCAGGGCTTCCGGCTTGCCCTCGCCCCGCGGACGCACCATCACCCCCTGGATAGCGCGGTTAGTTGGATCGGTGAGCAGCCCAGTCGCCTCCATGCCTTCACAAAAGGCGACATTGGGCAGGGCGCGCACCCGCTGGCGCACGGCCCACTCCAACAAGTCGCGGCTGCAGCCCAGCGTGCGCAGATTCGAGGGCATCCGCCGGCCCCATCCTGTCGCGTAGCGGGTCATACATTCTGCGGTCCAGTCCATAATCAACGCGCCGTGTCCGGCCAGCTCGCCCGTGAGGCCGGGAAAGAGTTGCTCCAGGACGCGCTGGCCTTGGGCCAGCAGCACATGGACATGGCGGGCATGGGGCACACCTTTGCGCTCGCTCGGCTCGGCAGGAAGATGGTCGCGCTCGACAATGGTGACGCGGTTTACATGACCGGCAAGGACGCGCGCCGCGCACAAGCCGGCCATGCTGCCGCCGATAATAACGGCATGGCCGTTGGCATGAGGCTCATGTGAAGCCACAAGGATAAGTCGGCGCTCAGTCTGCAAATTGGTTTCCTCTGTTCGGTTCACTGTCTTACGTCAATAGCCCCCGCTGGGCAAGCTGCCGTCCGGCGTCGGTCAATTGGAGCCGGCCCGCCTGGCGGCGGACGACGCCCTTGCGCTCGGCATAGCGGATCACCTGCTCGGCAAAGTCGGGCTGCCAGCGGATGTGCTCAACCAGGTGGTCTACCCGGCTCTCCTGTTCGTACTCAGGCCGCCCTTCGTGTTGAAGCAGGTGGACGGCCAGCATGGTCTGGCTGAAGTCCCACCGCTGGCGGCGGCGCCGTTGCGCCACGGCGACCAGCCCCCGCTGGGGCGCAAAGAGAAAGACCAGCAGAAAGGCCAGCCCTGTCACCGTCGCCATGGAACCGGCAATGTTGGCGTCGAGCACGCGCGCCAGCCAGTAGCCGCCCAGCGCGCTGACCGCGGCGAGGGCGACGCTCATCCCCAGCATGGCGCGCAGGTCATCGGTCAGGAGATAGGCCGCGGCGGCGGGCGTCACCATCAACGCCACCACCAGGATCGAGCCGACTGCATCAAAAGCCCCGACCGCAGTGAGCGAAACCAGCGCCATCAGCGCATAGTGGATCAGCGCAGGCGAGAAACCCAGGGCCGCGGCCAGCCCGGCGTCGAAGGTCGCCAACTTCAGCTCCTTGTAAAAAAGTAGGATAAAGAGCAGGTTGAGCAAGAGGATCACGCCCATGACGGCCAGGGCGCGGGGCATATCCAGCCCCAGGAATACCAGCCGGTCGAAGGGGGCAAAGGCCAATTCGCCCAACAACACCGCATCAACATCCAGATGGACGCCGCGGGCGAAGCGCGAGATGAGGATCACGGCGATGCTGAAGAGGACGGGAAAGACCAGCCCGATGGCCGCATCGCCCTTGACCAGGCGTGTGCCGATCAGCAACTCGACCAGGCTGACGGTCAGCAGGCCGACCGCCGCCGCGCCCAAGATCAGGATAGGCGAGCTTAAATCTTGAACCACAAAGAAGGCCAGCACGATGCCAAGCAGCACCGTATGGCTGATGGCGTCGCTCATCATGGCGGTGCGACGCAGCACCAAGAAGACCCCCGGCAGCGCACAGGCCGCGGCGACGGTCACGGCAATGGCTTGAATTTCCAACGAGGCGCTCATCGTCTATTTGCTTCCTATCGTTCCTGCCATGATTGGTCCGGTGGGACAGGCCGGCGCGCTGCCGCCTGCGGGCCAGGCGTTGATGGCCCCAACAGGCGGCGCGCTTGCTCAATGCCGGCAGGGGTGAGCGCCCAGCGCTCCGGCCCGGCCTGGCGCACCAATCCCTGTTCGGCCAATGCCTGCAAACTGGCGGCGACCGACTGAGGCCGTGCGCCCATGACGCCCAGGACGCGCGCGGCATGGGCATGGCTCATGTCCTGGTGTTGGGCGGCCAGCCGGTAGAGATTGGTCAAAACTTGCTCGGTCTGGAGCCGACGGCGGCTGCGCTGGCGGCTCAACCAGTTCCAGAGCAGACCCCGGTTGGGCGCAAGCAACAGCGAGATCAGGACAATCACGCCGGCGCAGAGGACAATCACCGGGCCGGTGGAAAGCCCGCTGCCCAGGCTGCTGATGAGGGCGCCGGTGACGCCCGCGGCCGCGCCAAAGAGCGAGGCCAAGACCACCATCAGGCCCAGCCGGTTGGTCCACTGGCGGGCCGAGGCGGCGGGCGCAACCACCATGGCGCTCATCAGCACCACGCCCAC
>DATLZJ010000247.1:0-2742 GCA_035574055.1 Caldilineaceae bacterium | reverse complement strand
CCGCATGGGAAAGCGCAGAATTTCGGCGATGGTCATGTAATCGCGAAACAACGGGTCCCACCTGGCCGGATAATACATCCCCCGCTGCAGCTCGGCTTCGGGCAGCGCCTGTACCCACTTCATCATCAACGTATGCACCCAGTCAAAGCTGCTCCGCAGCCCTTGGCGCGTAAACACCCGCCCCCCTCCCTGCGGGCCAAGCGCATTGATCACATTAAATGGTTTCTCTAAGCGGTTAAGTAGTGCAGCAAAGCGCCTGGAGTAGGAACTAGGCAGCCTGCTGAAGATGAGCGCAATCCCGAGCAGGCTGGGCAGCAGCAGGAAGCCAAAGAGCATATGGAAGAGGATCTGCCGGTTGCTCCAGGCCGGGTTGGCGCTTGCCCTCTGCAAGTCCTCCTCCGACAGGGAATCCAGCAGGGCATGAAAGACAAGCCGAGCCGCCTCTAGCTCGGCCAGAATCGAGCTTTTCATTCCAATCGTTCCTCCTGTATCGCAATTCTGACTGAAGCCGCCGATCTCCAGGTTTCACACTGTCCGTTTGCTGCTCACCGGTGGCTATGCCCCATCAGTTGCGCGCTGTGGGCAGGATCATCTGCGCGTGCCCTAGTCGCCTGACCAGGCGAAACACTAGCGCATGGGGGAGCCATTTTCCTCACCAGCCAGGGGGTGTGGAGGGCGGCACTCTTCATTAGGATTGCGGCAAGCCGCTTTAGCTCTCAGCTACGCTATGCCTCAGCCGTATTGTAGCGCCGCCCTGGTCTTCTATCTAGCCCGAATGTTGAGGGGGAAGCCTGACCATGATTGAACTGTCAGAAGCTGTTACCACCATTGAAGAACCTGAAAACCTGATCGTGCGGATGCAACACGATTGGGCTGAATACTCCACCGGCCTCTATGCCGCCGTGCCCGCCAAGAGCAATGCGCTCACTGCCATCCTCACCGGAGAATACTGGTGGGTCTTCTGGCTCGTCCATCTGGGGCTTGGCGTCATTTTGCCCGGCCTCCTTCTGCTCTTTGGCCGGGGGCGCCCCTTAGCAACGGCGGGCGCCGGCGCCTTCATCGCCGCGATGGGGCTGGCGGCCAAGCTCAACCTGGTGATCCCGGCGCTCGCCCAAGAGGAGCTGGAAGGCTTGGCCCATGCCTATGCCGGCCCCGGCCTCAGCTTCAGCTATTTTCCCTCGGCCATGGAATGGTTAGTCTGGCTGTGGACGCTGGGACTGGGGGGGCTGGTCGTGCTCATCGGCTACCAGCTCTTTGCCCTCGCCAACCGGCCTACCGCTCACTAGAGGAGAAGCAATATGCATGACAGACAACAACCAGCGGCGACCGACCCAACCGTCGCGCCTGAATTGACCGAGCTTGAGCTTACTCGCCGCACCTTCGTCAAGACGGCTGCCCTGGTCGGCGGCGCGGCCGCCGTGGCGAGCCAACTGCCGGCTGTGGCCAAGAGCCTGGTTGAAGACAACGCCGCAGCCCAGGCAAGAACCTCCGCCGAAACGGCCAACGCGGCGCTTGCCTATCCACTGGCCGACCCCAACAACATCATCTACACCTCCTGCCTCCAGTGCAATACCGGCTGCGCCATTAAGGTCAAGCTACTGGACGGCGTGGCCGCCAAGATTGACGGCAGCCCCTTTGCGCCGGTGAACTTCTGGCCCCACCTTCCCTACAAGACCTCGCCCCTCGAAACCGGCGGCGTGGATGGCTGGATCTGTCCCAAGGGCCAGGCCGGTATCCAGTCGGTCTATGACCCCTACCGCATCCGCCGGGTGCTCAAACGGGCGGGGCCGCGCGGCGCCAACCGCTGGGAGAGCATTTCCTTTGAGCAGGCGATTGAGGAGATCGCCAACGGCGCCACCTACGCCGACGGCACCAGCTCGCCCGGGTTGAACGAGATCTGGGCGCTGCGCGACCCGGAGTTGGGCAAGGAGATGGCCGCGGCGGTCGAGGCCATCCTGGCCGAAAAAGATAAGGAGAAGCAGCAGGCGCTCGTCGAAGCGTTCAAAAACACCTTTGCCGACCACCTGGATCTCCTCATTGACCCGGACCACCCGGACCTCGGCCCCAAGAACAACCAGTTCACCTTTGCCTGGGGCCGGCTCAAAGACGGCCGCGGTGAGCTGATCAAGCGCTTCGCCGGCGACGCCTTTGGCACCGTCAACGCCCACGGCCACACCACCGTCTGCCAGGGGTCCCTCTATTTCACCGGCAAAGCCATGTCCGAGCAGTTCGTTGAAGGCAAGTGGACCGGCGGCGAGAAGTTCTACTGGCAGGCCGACCTAGCCAACAGCGAGTTTGTTATCTTCGTCGGCGCCAATATCTTCGAGGGCAACTATGGCCCACCCTACCGGGTGCAGAAGGTCAGCGAAGGGCTGGCCGAGGGGCGCATGAAGTATGTGGTGATTGACCCGCGCATGGGCAAGACCGGGGCCAAAGCCTGGAAGTGGCTGCCCGCCAAACCCGGCACCGAGGCCGCCATTGCCCTGGCCCTGATCCAGATCATCCTAACCAACGGGTGGCATAACCAGGGATATCTGGAAAATGCCAACAAGGCCGCCGCCGACGCCGACGGTGAGCCTAACTTCTGCAACGCCGCTTGGCTGGTCAAAATGGACGAAGAGGGACGGCCAGGCAAACTGCTGCGCGGCTCAGACCTAGGGTTGGCCCCGGAAGAACGGGAGAAGGCCGACGGCTCAGGCACGTGGCTGTTC
This sequence comes from Caldilineaceae bacterium, assembly GCA_035574055.1. Lineage (GTDB taxonomy): Bacteria > Chloroflexota > Anaerolineae > Caldilineales > Caldilineaceae > QEUY01. The sequence continues at coordinate 31 of DATLZJ010000247.1, read as the reverse complement.
GACCCCTTCGTGGTGCTGCGCAACGGCAAGC
>DATLZJ010000246.1:0-10634 GCA_035574055.1 Caldilineaceae bacterium | reverse complement strand
GATCTGGAAGCGCATGAACTCCCGCCACGGAGGCGTCACCACACCCGATGCAATCCCATGCTCGATATCCGCCTCACCGAGCGCATAGCGCGCTAGCTCCTCAGCAGGGAGATAGACGCGGCCCGCGTGCCAGTCTTCCGCAACGTCACGCAGGATGTTGGTCAGTTGCAGCGCCACCCCCAATTTGATGGCGTAGCGGATGGCCTGGGTTGAGGTATAGCCAATGATGTGCATGCTCATCAGAGCAACGGTCGACGCGACGCCGTAGCTATAGGCGGCCAGCTCATCAAAGGTGGCATAGCGGCGCGGCTCCAAGTCTTGGGCGACGCCGTCAATGAGCTGCTCGGCATACCGTAAGGGGATGCCATACCGCAGCCGCGCATCGGTCCAAGCCACAGCGACCAAGTCATCTTCCGGGGGTGTGTTGGTTAGCACACGGCTGCGCCATTCGGCCAGCCGGCCTTGCCGCCTTACCCCAGGCAGGTCAACGAGATCATCTGTGACCCGGCAAAAGGCATAGAGCGCGCGCACGGCGCGGCGCTTTGGCGCCGGCAAGAGCGCAGAGGCCAGATAAAACGACTTGCTGCTTGTAGCTGTGATCGCCTCACAATGCGCATAGGCGCGCTCGCAGAGGGCCGGGGCAAAGCCAGAGGCGGACAAGCTAGACTCATGGCCGCGCGCCTCATAGGCTCGGTTGAGCAACGCGCTCTCCCAGGCGTGCATCTGAAGTTGCATTACATCTCTCCTGCTCGTTGCAGCTAGGGCAGACGCTGCCAAAGGCAACACGATAGGCGATAAGCTCAACCGAGCCTCGCAGACGGACAATGCCCGGAAGCTAACATGCACCTGTGTGTCTGTCAAGGTAGCCTGCATACATTCTTCAAAGATTGTACATACCACATCAAAGATTGCGCAAATCTTTGGCAATAGACGCGCTTTATGTTATAGTCGCACATGTGATAAAGGGATAATGAAGGGAGGACTATCCATGCGTGTGATTATTACCGGTGGGACAGGGCTGATCGGCCGCGCCCTCTGCGACAGTCTAGCCGCCGACGGCCATGACATCATCGTTCTCACCCGCAATCCGGCGCGGCCGGTCCCGCTGCCGGGCGGCGTCCAGTTGGTACAATGGGACGCCCAGAGCGCAGCCGGTTGGGGCCAGCTTGCCGACGGGGCCGGCGCCATTGTCAACCTCGCCGGCGAGTCTCTGGCCGCGGGGCGCTGGACCGCGGAGCGCAAGCAGCGCATCTACACCAGCCGCCTCCATGCCGGCAAGGCCGTTATGGAGGCCATTACCGCCGCGGTCGCCAAGCCAAAGGTGCTGGTACAGGCTTCGGGAATTGACTACTACGGCAACCGCGGCGACGAAATCTTAACGGAAGCAACGTCGCCAGGCAGCAACTTCCTGGCCCAAGTCTGTTTCGACTGGGAAGCCTCCACCGCCGCCGCCGAACGCATGGGTGTGCGCAGGCCGGTGATCCGCACCGGCTTGGTGTTGAGCAAACAAGGCGGCGCCTGGCCCAAGATCGTCCTTCCCTTCCGCCTCTTTGCCGGCGGCCCCATGGGCAGTGGTCGTCAATACTGGCCGTGGATTCACCTGGAAGATGAAGTGCGGGCCATCCGATTCCTGATCGATCACCCCGACGCGACCGGGCCGTTCAACCTAACGGCGCCCACGCCGCTGACCAACCGTGAGTTCGCGGAGACGCTTGGCCGCGTGATGGGCCGGCCCTCCTTCTTTCCGGCGCCGGCCCCCGCGCTCAAGCTAGCGCTGGGCGAGATGTCTATGCTGCTGCTCGACAGCCGGCGCGCGATCCCCAAGCGCCTGCAGGAGATGGGCTTTACCTTCACCTATCCGACTGCCGAGGCGGCCTTCCGCACGTTGGTCTAAGGCAGGACGAAGGCTCTCTGCTAAGGCTTTCTAATAAGGCTTTCTGATGAGATACACCCATCGCTTTACCGTGCGGGCGCCATTAGCCAAAGTTGCCGCCTTCCACCGTCGCGCCGCCAGCATGGCCGCCATCACCCCACCGCCTATCATCGTGCAGATGCATCGTGCGCCGGTCGAGCTTGCCGACGGCGCCGAGGTAGCCTTCACGCTGTGGCTGGGGCCGCTGCCCCTGCGCTGGCAGGCGCTCATGGACCAAGTATCGGACCATGGCTTTCGAGACCGGATGCTATCCGGCCCCTTTGCCTCTTGGGTCCACCAGCATCGCTTTATCCCGCTCGACGGCCAGACCACCGAGGTTGTGGACGAGATTGAGGCGTCGCTTCCCGCCGGCTTCAGCCGCCGCGTGGTAGCGTTGGGGATGTGGCTCGGCATGCCGCTGCTTTTCGCCTACCGAGCCTGGCGGACGCGCCGGCTTCTAGAGCCAACTACACAGCAGAGTGATACCTGATGGTGGGGGTGAATGATGGTGAGACCCGGAAAGATCGGCATTGTCGGCAGCGGGTTTGTGGGCGCAACTGCGGCCTATGCCATGGTCATGAGCGGCGTAGGCCGTGAGCTTGTGCTGGTGGATATTGACGAGGCCCGCGCCCAAGCTGAGGCCGACGACATCCGCCATGCCGTCCCCTTTGCCCATCCCATGGATATCTATGCCGGCGGCTACAGCGATCTGGCCGGCTGCCGGGTGGTGGTGTTGACGGCGGGCGTCAATCAGCGCCCCGGCGAGACGCGACTGGAGCTACTGGACCGCAACGCCGCCATTTTCCGCGGCATCGTGCCCAGTGTCCTGAGCCACGCGCCCGAGGCCGTGCTGGTGATCGCCACCAATCCGGTGGACATTACCACCCACCTAACAGCCCGCTTCGCCGCCGAGTTCGGCATTCCCTCCTCCCGGATCGTCGGCTCCGGCACCACACTGGACACCGCGCGCTTTCGCACACTCCTGGGTAACCGGCTCGGCGTCGACGCCCAGCATGTCCATGCCTATGTGTTGGGCGAGCATGGCGACTCCGAGGTGTTGGCCTGGTCGCAGGTCTCCATCGGCGGCATCCCCCTGGAGGACTATACCCGCAGTCAGGGGATTATCTTGGGCGACTTCGCCCGCCAGGAGATCGATCAGCGGGTCCGCCGCGCCGCATACACCATCATCCAGGGCAAGCGCGCCACCTACTACGGCATCGGCGCGGCCCTGGCCCGCATTGTCAACGCCATCCTGCGCGACCAACGGGCGATCCTGACCGTCTGCTCTCCCCTCGAGGAAGTCGCCGGCGTGTACGACGTCACCGTTTCCCTCCCCCATTTGGTGGGCGGGCAAGGGATTCTCGCCACGCTGCGGCAGCCCTTAGCCGCCAGTGAAGAAGAGGCGCTGCGCGCCAGCGCGCGGGTGGTCAAAGAGGCGTTGGACGCTCTCTTGCAGTAGACGCGGCGCTGCGGGCGCCGCGCTGATTGGAAAATCTGTTCTGTCTAGGCTATACTGCGGCTGCATCCAATCTGCTCGTTGGTTGAGCCAGGGGCAACTACCATGGACGGCAGCGCCATCTGTGTAGAACATCTCCACAAGACCTTCACGGTGCCCATTCGCGAGGCAGGCCTCTTTGCCGCGCTGCGCGGCCTGGTCGCGCGCAAGCAGCGGGAGGTTCATGCGGTGGATGATATCTCCTTTCATGTGCAACCGGGCGAGGTGGTCGGCTTCCTCGGCCCCAACGGCGCAGGCAAGACGACGACGCTCAAGATGCTCGCCGGTCTCCTTCATCCCACGAGCGGCACGGTCCGGGTATTGGGGGCCATTCCCTGGGAACGTCGCCCGGACTTTCTGCGCCAGATCACCCTGGTCATGGGCAATCGCAACCAGCTTCAATGGGACATCCCGGCCATTGACTCCTTCGAGCTAAACCGGGCGATCTACCGCATTCCCCGCCCCCTGTTCCAGACCACGCTGGATGAGCTGGTCGAGCTGCTCGACCTGGCGGACCTGCTCTATAAGCCGGTGCGCAATCTGTCGCTCGGCGAACGCATGAAGTGCGAGATTGCGGGCGCGCTGCTCCACCGGCCCCGCGTCCTCTTTCTGGACGAGCCAACGCTGGGGTTGGACGTGACCATGCAGCGCCGCATCCGTACCTTCATCCGTGAGTACAACCAACTGCACGGCTCTACGGTGTTGCTGACCAGCCATTACATGGCCGATGTCGAGGCGCTTTGCCGGCGGGTGGTGGTTATCCACCACGGCAAGCTGCTTTTCGACGGCGACCTGGCGAATCTCGTCACCCGCTTTTCCCCGCACAAGACCATCGCCGTCCAATTCGAGCAGGCCAGCCCCGACCTCTCCGGCTATGCCGAGGTGATCGAGTGCAACGGCCTGTCGGTCAAGCTGCGCGTCCTCAAGGCCGAGACGCCCACCGTCACGGCGCGCCTCCTGGCCGACCTGCCGGTCAGCGACCTCACCGTGGAAGACCCGCCCATTGAAGAAGTGATTGAGCAGGTCTTTGCCTTGCCTGACAATGGCGCCGAGCCGGCATCGGCTGTAGGGAGGGCCTAATGGCAGCGTATGCCGAAATCTACTGGGTCCAGCTCAAGACCCAGCTCGCGGTTCAGTTTCAATACCGCGTCGCTATGTTGATCTGGCTCATCGGCATGGTCATTGAGCCGGTCATGTACCTAGCGGTCTGGTCCACGGTCGCCCGCTACCAGGGCGGCGAGGTCGGCGGCTTTACTGCCGCCGATTTTGTGGCCTACTACCTGCTGATGATGCTGGTCAACCACGCCACCTTCACCTGGATCATGTGGGAATATGAGTACCGTGTGCGCGACGGCACCCTCTCTGCGCTCCTGCTGCGCCCCATTCACCCGATCCATGGCGACATAGCCGACAACCTGGCCTACAAGGCGCTCACGTTGACGGTGCTCCTGCCGTTGGCGCTGCTCCTTGCCTGGCTCTTCCGCGCCTCCTCCCAATGGCAGTGGTGGTCGTTGGCGCTCTTTCTGCCGGCGGTGGCCCTGGCCGGCGCCATGCGGATGCTGGCCGAATGGACCTTGGCGATGGCCGCGTTTTGGACCACACGCGTCAACGCCATCAACCAAGTCTATTTTGTGGCCCTCTATTTCTTTTCCGGCTGGATTGCGCCGCTGGACCTCTTTCCCCAGTTCGTCCAGCAGGCCGCGTATCTGCTGCCCTTCCGCTGGATCATCTACTTTCCCATCGAGCTGGGGCTGGGCAGGCTATCCCCCCAACAGGCATTGGCCGGGCTGGCCGCCCAGGTCATCTGGATCGGACTGCTCCTCCTCTTGCTCAAGCTCATCTGGCGCGCCGGAGTCAAACGCTTTTCTGCGGTCGGCGCATGAGATGTCGCCATACGCCAAAGGAGCTGCTGATGTCTCACCGGCTGCGGCTGGTCGCCACCTACTTTCGCCTAGGCGCGCTCAACGAGCTACAGTACCGCGTCAACTTCTGGACGAATTTGCTCCAGTCGGTGCTTGGGCTGGCGACTTCGCTCGGCGGGCTGGCTGTAGTCTTTCTCCACACCGACTCGTTAGCAGGCTGGTCTGCGCCGGAACTGGCCGCGCTGGTCGGCCTTTTCTACTTGATGCGCGGCGCCATCCGCGCCGTTATCCAGCCCAGTATGGAAGCCTTCATGGACAGCGTGCGCAAGGGCACACTCGATTTCATCTTGACCAAGCCGGAGGACGCTCAGCTCCTGGTCAGCATTCAGCGCGTCTCGCTCTGGAGCTTGATTGATGTGGTGCTGGGGTTTGGCGTACTGGTCGTGGCCCTCATCCGGCTGCAAGAGCAAGTCGGCTGGCTCACCAGCCTGCGCTTTGGCGTCGCGCTCCTGGCCGGCGCCGTCATCGTCTATAGCTTTCATCTGATCCTGGCGACCTGTGCCTTCTGGTTCATCAAGATCGAAAATATCCTGGTGATCTTCCACAGCATGTACCGCGCCGGATTGTGGCCGGTGAGTATTTATCCGCCTACGCTACGCTTTATCCTCACCTTTTTGGTGCCCGTCGCCTTTGCCGTCACCGTGCCCGCCGAAGCCGCGGTCGGGCGGCTCACCCCCGGAACCCTGCTGCTTGCCGCGGGGTTGGCTATCGCCCTCTTCATGGTCTCGCGCGCCTTTTGGCAATACGGCATCCGCCACTATTCCGGCGCCTCTGCCTAATGGAAAGTTTGCCCGAACAAAGTTTGCCCGAAAATGTAGTCTAGCTTTTGTCCAAGCTTTGTCCGCTCATGCTATACTTTCCCTATCTAGAGGCGCATCGTGCGCCCCGCGACTTGGTATTATAGATGGCGATTTGGTGGACGGCGCTTCATGGATTGCGACGTGGTGATTGTCGGTGCAGGGCACAACGCCCTCGTCTGTGGCGGTTATCTGGCCGCCGCGGGTTACAAGGTGATCCTCGTGGAGCGGCGGCACACCATCGGCGGCGCCGTTGTCACCGAGGAGATCATCCCCGGCTATAAGTTCGACCTGGGCGGCTCGGCCCACATCCTGATCCACCACACGCCCATTGTCCGCGAGCTCCAGCTTGAGCGCTTCGGGCTAGAGTATATAGACCTGGACCCGCTCCTCTTTGCACCCTTCCCGGATGGCAGCCAGATCACCATCTGGCGCGACCTGGACCGCACCTGCCAGAGCATCGCCGCCGTCAGCCCGCGCGATGCCGACGCATACCGGCAGTTCATCAAGACCTGGCAGCCGCTGGCCCGCGGCATGGTGCGCTCTTTCTTAGAGCCGCCGACTGCGGGCAACCTCTTTCGGCATCTCGTCTGGCGAACCGGCGGGCGCGACCGCCTGCTGCGCTTGAGCGACATCCTGCGCGGTTACGGCCAGGTTCTGCGCCAGAGCTTTTACGACCCGCGTGTTCAGGCCCTCATCGGCTGGATGGCGGCCCAGTCCGGCCCACCCCCCAGCGAACCGCTCTCCGCGCCCTTTGCTCTCTGGCAGCCTATGTACCACGAAAGCGGGATCAAACGCCCGCGCGGCGGTTCCGGCATGTTGGCCCAGTCCCTGGCCCGCATGATCCGCGCCCATGGCGGCGCGCTCATCGCCGGCGCGCCGGTCAAGCGAATCGTGGTGCGCAACGGCCGTGCGGTGGGGGTAGAAACTGAAGGCGGCATCTCCATCTCTGCCCGCGCCGTCGTGTCCGGCGCACATATTCACACGACCCTGCGCCTGTTACCGGATGCGCCGCTCCCCGCGCAGGCGCGCACCCTGCTTGAACGCAGCCGCATTGGCAACGGCTTTGGTATGATGGTGCGCTATGCCATGCGCGAACTGCCCAACTACCTCGCCGCTCCGTCCCCGGAGGACGGTTCGCCCGGCGCACATCATATGGCTCTCCAATTGATTTGCCCCAGCTTGGCCTATCTGGAGGCCGCCTATGGCGACTACCTGGCCGGTCGCCCTTCGGCCCACCCGGCGCTGATCGCCATGACCTTTTCAGCCGCCGACCCCTCACTTGCGCCGCCGGGCCGCCATCTCCTGTTCCTCTGGGGACAATATTATCCTTATGCACTGGCCTGTGGCGCTTCCTGTGACGGGATCGGCGACGCGGTTGCCGACGCCATGCTCGCCAAGCTGGCCGAATACGCGCCCAATGTGACCGATGCCGTCACGGGCCGGCTGGTGGAGCATCCGCTCTATCTGGAGCGGGAGTTGGGGCTGCTGCACGGCAATGTAATGCATCTGGAGATGTCCGTTGACCAGATGTTTATGCTGCGTCCGGCCCTCACCCTCGCCCACTACCGCGGCCTTCTCCCCGGCCTCTACCTGACCGGCGCCAGCACCCACCCTGGCGGCGGCATCATGGGGGCAGCCGGGCGCAATACCGCGCAGGTGCTCCTGCGCGATCTAGCACGTAAGGCAGTCTAGTCCACCCATGATCTTCACCTATGTGCAGTTCCTGATCGTCTTTCTGGGGATCCCCCTGCTTCTATTCGGGCTGCTAGCCTGGCACGATGCGCGTCGCGGGCGCACCCTACCCGCTTCGCTACACAGCTGGCCGGCGACTGGGGTCGTGGCCGCCCATGTCGTTGTGGCCGTCCTCTACACGACCCTGTGGGACAACTATCTTGTAGCCACCGGCGTCTGGTGGTACGATGCGGAGCTAATCGCCGGCATCGTGTTGGGGTGGGTGCCTCTAGAGGAGTACATTTTCTTTGTGGTGCAAACGGTAACGACGAGCCTCTGGCTGCTCTGGCTCGCCCGCCGCTTAACACCGGTTTCATCCCCGGCAACCGGCGCGCCTGGTCGAGCCACTCGCATACGCCGGATTGCAGTTGCGACCGTAGCGGCGCTCTGGCTTACGTCGGTTGCCCTGCTCGCGGCGGCCTGGCGACCGGCCACCTATTTGGCGTTGATCTTGGCATGGGCGTTGCCGCCCGTGCTCTTCCAGCTCGCCTTCGGCGGTGATATCCTCTGGAGACATCGCAACTTAGTAGCCTGGTCTCTCGTTCCGGCGACCTTGTACCTGTCGCTGGCCGACTCGCTGGCGATCTCAGGCGGCATCTGGACCATTGACCCAGACCAATCCACCGGGCTGTTCTTGGGCGTGTTGCCCCTGGAGGAGTTCGTCTTCTTTCTGCTCACCAACACCCTTGTGGTGTTCGGCGTCATTTTGGTCTTGGCCCAAGAAAGCCAAGACCGCGTCCCTCCATCCCTGCGCACCTGGCTGCGGCGCTTGGCGCCGGGCCGGCCCTCAAGGAGCGTGATCAATGGCTAGCCCAAATTCCACTGCAACGACCTTGGCCGAAGTCCGCCTGACGCTCGAAGACGGCAGCGTCTACAGCGGCCCCATGCCAGTTCATGACGTAGTCCACCTGGCGCTCGACCGGCTGCTACCCCACGCGGTACGCACCAACCACCGCATCTCGGTCTACAAAGGCAATGATCTCATCTACCCCGACATGTTTCTCTACGAGATCATCCACCACTACGGCGACGCCGACTTTCGGGTCGTCGCCGAACCGCTAGACCTGACCGCCGAGCGCCCCTTTGTCAACTACGGCTTTGATCACCTGGCCCTCGCCTTTGAGGACCGGCAGGCCGCCAAACGCTTCTTCCACGAAGGATTAGGACTTCAAGTCGTGCGCGACGACGAGCATTTGACCGTCGTGACCAGCGGCGCCACGGCGCTCTTCCTCTTTGACTTTGATCCCAACGCGCCGCTGGCCCCACCTGCGCCCAGCCGCATCCATCACTTGGGCTTTGTCGTGGATGATCTAGAGGCCGCCGCCGGCCATTTGCAGCGCAGCTTTCCTGAGTATCTAGGCGAGTTCACCCTACTGGAGCGGGAGGAACGCTGGAGCCTTTATGGCCATGCCCAGATTGGCTCCATCCGCTTTATGATCCAGCTTAGCCAGATCAAGCCCCCCTACCAGGGCCTCAAGACCCAGGTTGCGCTGGCCGCGCGTAATGCGCTCTACGACTACGCCAGCCAAGATTATGGCGTCCGGCTAGGCTAGTGGAATTGAGCAAGCGCGGCCATGCATACAGCCCGCCGTTCAGTAGCCGCACCGTCTAGGCAGGCGCCGCCTCCAGGCGTCCGCCTGTACTCGACGCTGCCCACCGTGCTGATCGGCCTCTGGACTTTGGGAATGGTTGGCCTGCCGATTGGGCTGTGGACGCTTGGTCCGGCGATGCTGCCGTGGATGGTATCGCTGAATGTGCTGCTCCTCGCTGTCGCCTCAGTGTTTCTCCTGGTCCAGCAAGGCGGCGGCAGCGCCCTCCGGACTATCGGAACAGTGCTGGCCGGCTCCTGGCTTATCGAGTACATCGGCAGCACGACCGGCCTACCCTTTGGCGCCTATCGGTATACCGCCCTGCTCCAGCCCCAGTTGGGCGACGTGCCGCTGCTCATCCCCCTCGCCTGGCTCATGATGCTGCCTGCAGCCTGGACCATTGGCGCATTACTTGCGCCCCACTCGCGTCTGGCGCATGGCATCATATCAGCCGCCGCAATGACGGCCTGGGACCTGTTTTTGGACCCGCAGATGGTGGCCTGGGGCGCTTGGGGATGGGAGTCGCCGGGAGGCTATTTTGGTATACCGTGGCTCAACTTCGCCGGCTGGTTTCTCAGCGCCGCCCTGTTGACCTGGCTGGCGCGCCCGCCGGCTCTGCCGATCCTGCCATTGCTCTGGGTCTACACCCTTACCTGGGCGCTCCAGTCTATTGGGCTGGCCCTTTTCTGGAACATGATCGGGCCTGCGCTGGCCGGCTGCGCCGTCATGGGCGCTTTTGTCTATCTCGCATGGCGGCGCTATTGGAAGATGACTGCTGACCGTTGACTGGCGACTGCCGGCTGCCAGGACCAGAGCCGGACGCCAGCTAACAGCCAGCCTCGCGTCAACTGTCTGGAGTCCCGATGCATCCTTTAGTTTGGACAGTCGCTGCCTTCCTGGCCGGCTCGCTACCCTTCTCGGTCTGGATTGGCCGGCTCAGGCTCGGCGTAGATATCCGCGCCTATGGCGATCACAACCCCGGCGCGACCAATGTGCTGCGCGCCGGAGGGAAGGGCGCTGCGGCGCTGGCCTTGCTGCTGGATATGGTAAAGGGCGCGCTGCCGCTGATTGCGGCCCGCTCCACCTCCAAAATCAGCAATGCTTGGCTGGCCCCCATTGCCCTTGCCCCCGCGTTCGGCCATGCCTTTTCTCCATTTCTCGGCGGGCGAGGCGGCAAAGCAGTGG
>DATLZJ010000245.1:0-19288 GCA_035574055.1 Caldilineaceae bacterium | reverse complement strand
CACTCGCAACTGCCCAAGCGCCTCGATCACCGCCGGCGCTTCCCGAAAGCTCAACAGGCCAGGCACATAGGGAAACTGCACCTCCCCCTGCCAAATGGCCTGGTCCACCGGCGCCAGCCCCGGCAGCGCCAACACAACCACCGCTGCTTGGACCTGGTCGCCCCGCACGCTCATGTCTACGCCCGCGACGGTGGAAGGCGGCGCCGGCAATGGCGTCGCCCGGACCAAAACGGCCAGCTCGTTCTGGATGGCAATCGCCTCCTCCACGGTCACCTGCCACGGGTGGGCGTGGTAGAGCGTGACCGCCATCGCGTTATGCCGCCCTTGGATGGCCCACAGCGTGTGGGGCAGCGATCCGGTCTGCAAGCTGCGAGAAGCCTGCCTGTGACCAGCCGGCCCGCTCGCCCATGGCCTTCACCAGCCACCAGTACAGAGTGCGGCCGGCCTCCTCGCTCTGCCAGTCGCCCCAGCCATGGGCGGCGTACTCTGCGCCGACGCCGGTCTGGGCGGTGCGCTTGCCGCCCTGGCCGTCGCCGCTGGTGTAGGTATCCACCACAACCCGTTGCCCAAGCTCCACAAGCAGCCCGCCAAACGCTTCCACGCTGGAATAAGGCAGGCACGGGCTGACGGCCACTTGCACATTCAGACCGGCCGCGCGCGCCGCGCGGATGGTCTCCACCCGGTGCGCGATGGAGGGAGAGCGGGGCGTCAAGGCCCGGCGCACGTCATCCCGATCTGTTTCCAGGGTGAAGCTCAACCAGCAGCAATCGCCCAATGCGGCCAGCAGCGGAAAGTCGTCGGCCACCAGCGGCGAACGAGTCTGGACTATGAGCAACCCTGGCGGAAAGTCTACGAAGACCTCCAAGCAGGAGCGGCTCAACCGCCAACGGCGCTCGGCCCCCTGGTAGGGGTCGGTAGCGCTAGACATGAAAATCGCAAGGGTGGACAGCTCGCCGCGCCGATGATAGCGGGCCAGCTCGGCGCGGAGCTTGCCGGCGATCCCCAGGCGCGGGTGAACATACTCGCCCCACGGCAACTCAGGGCGATGAAAGCGATGAACGCTCAACGCCTGGACATAGCAATATTCGCAGCCGAACCGGCAGCCGATGTAGGGCTGGAGCGTATGGCTGAAGGCTGCCAAAAAGCCGCCTGTCTTGGTGAGTGCGCCACTTGCCGGGCGGGGCGCTGCTGCGCTGTTGGCCACATCGGGATTGGCTTGAGACATGGCCCCATTATCGCGCAGGGAAGGCGCTGGCTTCAAGTACGGGTCGCGGCCCCGGTTGCCCGTTCACCGGCGTTGGGGGAATGGAGCCGCGCCTGCCGGCTCCATCCGGGAGCAGCGGTACAGAAAACCGGCCACGTCCGGCGCGGGCCGAACTCCAGCGTCTCCACGCCATGAGCAAGCGCCAGAGGGGGTGAATGGTGGTATGAATTTCCGGCGGCTAGCTGCCGGCCAGCACCGAGGCGACAACCCCCAGAAAGCCCAGGGCGCTGGCGACCGTGATTCCCAGGATCAGGAAGAAGATAGGGCCATAGCCGCTCTTGGGCGGCGCCTGCCGGCGACGGGCGCTGCTACGCCGGCGTGTGGCCTCGGTGCGGGTAAAGCTGGCCGAATAGCTTCTACGTTTCAAGGGACTCCCTCCTTGGCGATGGGTTGCATCCCAACGGATAACAACGGCGAGACGTGCGACCTGGCGAGCCATCCCCTGTGGATGAGGGCATCCGGGGCGTCAAGGCTAGTATAGCACATCCGTGCGAAATGCCAAGCCCTTGCGCCCGGTTGCTGCCTTAAAATTCCGCGCCCGCAAAACTACGAGCGCGGTCATCGGCGGCCACAATTGACGGATCACGCTAGCTATGCTTGGATTATCTCTATTCTGTATTCGCGTTAGAGGCTACAAGCGGTAGCCGTCCGGCAACCTGACTGCCGGATGTTAAGCTTCTGTATGTGCAAACCGCGAGGGTATCATGTCCTGCTTAGGAAATCTAATCTGGCTGATTTTTGGCGGCTTTTTTGCCGGCCTGGGCTATATTATCGGCGGTCTGCTGCTCTGCGTCACCATCATCGGCATCCCCTTTGGCCTTCAATCCATCAAGCTGGGCGTCGCCACCCTGGCTCCCTTCGGCAAGGAGATCGTCGAGAGTGAGGACGCCAACAGCCCCTTGCGGATCATCTTTAATATCCTGTGGTTGGTGCTCTTCGGCTGGGAGATCGCCCTGGCGCACCTCGGCGGAGCCATCTTGCTGACGCTGACCGTCATCGGCATTCCGTTCGCCCTTCAGCACATCAAGCTGATCCCGTTGGCGCTCTTCCCCTTTGGCCGCGACCTGCGCGCGCCGGAGAGCTAGACCGTCCCTATGGGAGTCATCAATCTCGTGTCGCCCCTTGGCCTCAGCCTTCTGGTTTTAACACTCACTGGTCTACTGTTCCCGCTGGTTCGCCCCTCTCTGGTGCGCCGGCACGAATGGATACGCCATATCGGTTGGCTTGCCGCCCTGCCTCCGGCGGCGGTGGCCTGGTGGCTGATGGCCCAACTGCCCGCTGTCACCGGCGGCCAGGTCCTTGAGGAGCAGTACCCCTGGGCGCCGCAGCTTGGGCTGGCGCTGGTCTTCCGGCTCGATGGGCTGGCGCTCTTCTTCGGCCTGATCATCACCGTGATCGGCGCGGCCGTGGCCCTCTACACAAGCTATTACCTGGAGGGGGAGCCGCGCACCGGCTACTTCTACAGCCAACTTTTCCTCTTCATGGCGAGCATGTTGGGCCTGGTCTGGGCCGACAACCTGCTGCTGATCTTTGTCTTTTGGGAGTTGACCAGCATCACCAGCTATTTGTTGATCGGCTTCCGAGATGACGAGGCCGGGGCGCGCAACGGCGCCCGCCGCGCCTTTGTGGTCACCTCGCTGGGCGGCCTGGCGATGCTCTTCGGGATGGTCATGTTGGGCGCCGGCGCGGGCGTCTACACGCTCCATGAAATCCTTGTGACGCCCGGCCTGACCACGCTGCCCTATTACCCGGCGGCGCTGGCGCTGATCCTGCTGGGCGCGTTTACCAAGTCGGCCCAGGTCCCCTTTCACTTCTGGCTGCCGGGGGCAATGGCAGCCCCGACGCCGGCCAGCGCCTATCTCCATTCGGCTACCATGGTGAAGGCAGGCGTCTATCTGCTGGCGCGCCTCCACCCCGCGCTGAGCGACGACCCGCGCTGGTTTTGGCCGCTGTTGCTGGCCGGCGGCGCGACCATGCTGCTGGGCGCGGTGGCAGCGATGGGCCAGTTCGACATCAAGGCGCTGCTGGCCTATGCCACCGTCAGCCAGTTGGGGATCCTGGTCATGTTGCTGGCCTTTCCCGGCGCGGATGCCGCGACGGCTGTCGTGGTGGGCATTCTGGCCCATGCCCTCTATAAGGGGCCGCTCTTCCTGGTCGCCGGCATCGTAGACCACGCCGCCGGGACCCGTGATCTGCGGCGGTTGGGAACCCTGGCCCGCGAACTGCCTATCGTGGCTGCGGTTGCGCTGCTGGCCGGGCTGTCCATGTCCGGCCTCCCCTTCCTCTTTGGCTTTGTCTCCAAAGAAACCTTCCTGGAGACACTCTATCACTACGCTGAGACGGCGGGGATCGCCGGCTGGATTGCGGTGAGCGCGGCGGCTGTGGCAGGCGCTTTCTTCATGGCCTACAGCCTGACGCTGTTATGGGAGGCCTTCTTCCGCGGGCGCGCCGCCGGCCCCCATCCGGCCCATGTCCACCATGCGCCCAGCTTCGCGTTTGTGCTGCCGCCGCTGGCCCTGACCTTGCTGGGCACAGCCTTCCCCTTCATCCTGAGCCAGGTGGAAGGCCCGCTGCTGGCTCCGGCGGCCAGCGCCATCTACGGTGAGCCGGTTGGCGTCCATCTGGCGCTTTGGCATGGCTGGACGCCGGTCTTCCTGACCAGTCTGGCGGCGCTCGCGACCGGTGTGCTGCTCTTCTGGGCGCGGGACGGCGTGCGCGCCCTGCTCCGGGCCGCGCCTGCCGGCGCAAGTGGCGCCCCCCTCTTCGACCGCGTGCTCTATGCCATCTACGGGCTGGCTCGTTGGGTCACCGTCCAGGTGCAGGGCGGAACGCTGGCCCAACAGGTGATCGTCATGCTTAGCGCCGCCGTCCTGGCGCTGGCAGTCGCCTTGAGCCAGGCAAGCGGCCTTGGCGACTTTCGGCTGGATTGGAGCAACTGGCCGCACGTGACCGAAGTTGTCCTCGCCTTGCTGGCGGTTGTGGCCGCGGTTGTCACCGTCCGCGCACAATCTCGCCTCAGCGCGATCATCAGCATCGGCGTGGTCGGCGTGGTGGTGACTGTCTACTTTGTCTTTTTCAATGCGCCGGACCTGGCCTTGACACAGCTCTTGGTGGACATCCTCACTGTCGTGCTGCTGGTGCTCGTCTTTTACCGCATCCCGCCCAGCACCCTCCCACCCATCTCCGGCGTCGTGCGAATGCGCAATCTCGTAACGGCAGGCGCGGTGGGGGTATTCGGTTTTTTCCTGGTTCTCTTTGCCGTGGGCGCTCCCTTTGCGCCGCCCATCTCTGACTATTTCTCGCTGAACGCGGCGCCATTAGCCCACGGCGGCAATATCGTCAATGTGATCTTGGTGGACTTCCGCGGCTTTGATACCTTAGGAGAAATTACTGTCCTGGCCATTGCTGCAGTCGGCGGCTATTCGGTGTTGCGCGCCGCCCTCTTCTGGATGCGACCGGTAAACCGACCGGAGAGCTTGCCGGAGTCGGATAGGGAAGCCGTGGATGAAGCCCTTGAGCAAGTAGAGAGCGAGATACCCCATGCCTGAGTTGTATCTGCGCCTACTCGACCGGGTGCTGACGCCGATCCTGTTGGCGCTGGCTGTCTTCCTCTTTCTGCGCGGCCACAACCTGCCGGGGGGCGGCTTTGTCGCCGGGTTGGCCGCAGCGGCGGCCTTCCAGCTCCAGATTCTCGCCCGCGGCGACGACTTTGTGCGCAACCGCCTTGGCCGCTATCTCCAGCCCCTCACCGGCGCTGGTCTACTGCTGGCCGCGTTGGCCGCGATCATCGGGTGGACCCAGGGCGGCTTCTTCAAGGGCGTCTGGGCCATCGTCCATGTCGGCGTGCTAGCGTTGGAGTTTGGCACCCCCCAATTATTTGATCTAGGTGTCTTTCTGGTGGTGGTCTCGGTGGTTGTCTCCTATTTTCTCTCGTTGAGCCGCCTAGATCCGGAGCCGCCTCAATGACCGGCGTCATCGTTGCATTGCTGGTGGGCATGTTGTATGCCGCCGGCGCGTATCTTCTGCTGCGCCGCGAGCCGATCAAGCTGATCCTTGGGCTGAATCTATTGAGCTATGGGACCAATGTCCTGCTCTTCAGCACCAGCACCCTGCGCCGGGGCAGCCCGCCTATTATCGAGGATAAAGAGGCATTTGCCGGTGATATCAGCCACTTCGTAGACCCGCTGCCCCAGGCGCTGATCCTCACGGCCATTGTCATCAGCTTTGGCGTTACTGCCTTTTTGGTCGTGCTGGTCAACCGGCGCAATATGCTCCTGGGCGAGCACACGCCTTCCGGTCAGCCTGCTGACCCGGCCGTCGCCAACGATCCCTTTGCCGCCACGGGCCTCTTTCAAAGTGGCCTCGACGAAGACCCCGATGACTTTGAATGGCTGGAGGATCGGGTTCCCTAGCGCCATGCCGGCCATCCTTGTCTTGACCGGAGGACTTACGACCGTATGACACTGCACGTCAACTGGCTCTCCCTCCCCATCGTTATCCCGCTGCTGGCAGCGGCCTTGGGCCTACCCTTTATCCGTTGGGGGCTGCAACGAGCCGCGCGCTGGCAATACCGGCTGGCCCTGCTGGGCATGGTCGCCAACCTCGCCGTCGCCCTTGTCCTGCTCGCGTATACGGTGGGGGGGAACCGGCTGGTGCTCCAGATGGGGTTGTGGCCTGCCCCCTTTGGCATCACCGTCATGGCCGACGGGCTGACGGCCATTATGCTCACCCTGACGGCCATCCTGGCCCTGGCCACCGTCCTTTATGCAGGCGGCACCCTGGATGCGCGGGTCCGGCTCAACTACTATCCGCTGACCTGCTTTCTCATCATGGGCGTCAACGGCGCCTTTCTGGCCGGCGATATCTTTAACCTCTACGTCTTCTTTGAAGTGTTGCTCATGGCGAGCTTTGCGCTGCTCACCTTGGGCGGCCAGATCGGCCAGATCAATGGCGGCATCCGCTATGTCGTGCTCAACCTGCTAGCCTCGACCATCTTTCTTGCCAGCGCGGGCCTGGTCTACGGCACACTCGGCACCCTCAATATGGCGCACATGGCCGAGCGGATGCCCCTGGCGCCCCGCTCGGTCCAGCTTCTCATCGGCGGCTTGCTGCTCATCGCCTACAGCACCAAGGCGGGCCTCTTTCCCCTCTTTTTCTGGCTGCCGGCCAGCTACCACACACCTCACCCGTCGGTGACGGCGCTCTTTGGCGGTCTGCTGACCAAGGTAGGCATCTACACCCTGTTCCGGCTCTACCCGCTGGTC
Source organism: Caldilineaceae bacterium (assembly GCA_035574055.1). Classification (GTDB taxonomy): domain Bacteria; phylum Chloroflexota; class Anaerolineae; order Caldilineales; family Caldilineaceae; genus QEUY01. Next base: position 12,760 of record DATLZJ010000245.1, on the reverse strand, counting down.
TTTCCGCAGCTCCTCCAGGAGTGGCAAGTTCTGATCCTGGGCATCGCCGGCATGACCATGCTCGTGGGCGTCTTTGGCGCGATGGCCGTCAACACCATGCGCCGGGTGCTCAGCTTCCACATCATCAGCCAGGTGGGCTACATGGTGATGGGTCTTGGCCTGGCGGCCAGCGCCGATCCTGCCGCCGCCGTCTTTGGCATGGCCGCAGGGATTTACTACCTGGTCCACCACATGATCGTCAAGACGGCCCTGCTCATGGCCGGCGGCGCAGCCGAGATCGAGGCCGCCACGGGCAGCCTGCTGCGCGCCCGCCTGGCGGGCCTAAGCCATATTCGACCGGCCTTGGGGATCATCTTCTTCCTGGCGGCCATGTCGCTGGCCGGGATCCCCCCCTCCAGCGGCTTTATCAGTAAGTTGGCGCTGCTCCAGGGCGCCATCGGCTCCAGCCACTGGACAATCGCCGCCGTCAGCCTTGTGGTCAGCCTCTTTACGCTGATCAGCATGGTCCGTCTGTGGCAGACGGCCTTTTGGAACAAGCCGCAGCTCGCGGATGACAGCGAGCGACTCTTGGACACGCGCCTCCGCCGCGGCCTGACGCTGGCCCCGATCGGGCTGCTGGTGGCGTTGAGCCTTACGATCGGTCTCTTCAGCGGCCCCTTCTTCCGCTGGTCTACCATCGCCGCCGAGCAGGTGATGGACCGCACAGGCTACATCGAGGCCGTCGCGCCCACGGATGTCATCGAATATGCAGGAGCCAGCCATGCCCAACCCTGACCGGCACGACAGCCATCAACCGGTAGAGAGCAGGCCCCATCCTGCTAACTCCCATCATGTGCGCGAGCTCCAGGACCGGATGGTGCAATTCTTGCTGGCCAACGCGCTGATTGCCCTGGCAGCGCCCTTGTTGATTGATCTTTTCGGCGGCGCGTGGGACTATGTGGTGGGGTTTGTGGCAGGGGCCGTGCTCCTCTCCATCGCCGACCGGCGCTATGGGCGCTATCTGTGGTATAGCAGCCAGTTCGTGCTCTATCTGCTGTGGGAGATCGTTCTGAGCAATATCAGTATGGCTTGGCTGGTGGTGCAGCCCAAGCCCAAGCTGGACCCCGGCATCGTCGGCGTCCCGCTCACCATCCGGACCGGGCTGGAGATCACCGCGCTGGCGACTGCCATCACCCTAACCCCCGGCACCATCAGCGTAGACCTGGACCGGGACAAAGATGGCCGCTGTACGCTCTACGTCCATGCGCTGCGCGTCGGCGACCCAGACCAGTTCCGGCGCTCGATCCAACAGGGCTTCGAGCGCATGATCTTACGGATTTCTCACGGTGTGGCATGATCCCAGAAGCCGGCCACGAGCAGCGGGCTTGGGGGGCGGAGTTACAGCAGCCGCAAGCGCGCCGGGGCAGAATAGATACTGTTGCTTATGGACACATTTGACCTGATCATTGACGGCCTGATGACCATTCTGGTCTTCTCGTTCTTGATCTGCTTCATCCGGCTCTACCGCGGGCCGGATGTTCCCAACCGCACCGTGGCCTTTGATACAATAGCGGTTCATGCCGTCGCCTTGACGGCGCTCTTCTCCATCCGCAACGACGCCGCGGCCCTGCTGGATGTCGCCATTGTCACCGCCGTACTGGGCTTTCTTGGCACCACCATGCTGGCCCGCTATTTGGAGCGGTCCCAAGCCCGCCGCGGGACTGAAAGCAAATCGGCTCCGGCAGCCGCGCCGCGGACGGATCAGGATCTACCAACCCGCTAACGTGTGTGGAGGGGGGGCAGCCATGAGTTTGCTTCAGATCGTCATCCTTATCATCGCCGGTATCGGTGTGCTTTTTACCGCGGTCAGCGCCGTCGGCATCTTGCGGCTGCCCGACGTTTACGCGCGGATGCACGCCGCCGGCAAGGCATCCACCTTGGGCGTGAGCTGCATCTTATTGGCGGCGGGGCTGTATCATGGCGAGGACGAGCTGTTCCGGATGATCGTGTTAATAGCGCTCTTCTTTGTAACCGGCCCCATTGCCGTCACCACCATGGCGCGCGCCGCCTATCGCACCAGCGGCGACAGCCCACTGATCCTCCATTATGACGAGCTAGCCTCTGCCCATCACCAACAGGAGCAGCGCGCCTTGACTCGGCCGGGCGCGACCACCGGACAGAGCGACGGTTTGCGCGGCTGAGGTTAGGCGTTTCAGTTGATCTGACGCAAGTCCTAGAAGGATTTCAAGCCTTGAGTATTGAGTTGCAGCCCTGGGATGGGGCCAACGGGAGCCCCTTTGCTTGCACGCCGGAGATTTTCGATGAGCTAGTAGATCGCTGGGACAGCGACAGCGCCAAATGGTCGTCCTACGGCAAGGATGTACTGCCGCTGTGGGTCGCCGACATGGATTTTGTCTCTCCGGCGCCTATCATCGCCGCGCTACAGCGGCGCATTGCCCACGGCGTCTTTGGTTATGCAAAGGACCCGGTCGAGCTGCGCGAGGCTATCTGTCACCGGCTGGCGACCTTATACAACTGGCAGGTAGCGCCGGAGCATCTCGTCTTCTTGCCCGGCCTGGTCTGCGGCCTCAATGTGGTCGCACGCGCCATTGGCGAGCCGGGCGATGGCGTCTTGGTCAACACACCGGTCTACCCGCCCTTTCTCACCGGGCCGGTCAACCAGGGACGGGTCGTCAACGCCGCGCAGTTGGCCGTCACGACCCGGCGCGACCCGCAAGGCCGTCCCTATCTCTACTACGAGCCTGACTTAGACGCCCTGGAGGCGGCAATCACCGATACAACGCGCCTCTTCATGCTCTGCAATCCCCACAATCCGGTCGGCCGCGCCTATACTGTCGCCGAGCTGGAGCGTCTGGGCGAGCTTGCCCTGCGCCATCACCTGGTCATCTGCTCGGACGAGATACACTGCGACCTGCTGCTGGCTGGTACACGCCACCACCCCATCGCGACCTTGGCGCCGGAGATTGCCGCGCGCACCATCACCCTGATGGCCCCCAGCAAGACCTTCAACATCCCAGGGCTGGGCTGTAGCTTTGCGGTTGTGCCCAACGCCGAGTTGCGCCGGCAGTTGACCCAGGCCGCTGCCGGCATTGTGCCCCACGTCAATGTGCTGGGGCTGACGGCGGCGCTGGCCGCCTACACCGAGTGCGAGCCGTGGCTCGTCGCGCTGCGCAGCTATTTGACCGACAATCGCACGCTGATCTTCGACTTTGTACAGTCGCACCTGCCCGAAGTCCGCATGACGCTGCCCGAAGCGACCTACCTCGCCTGGCTAGACTTCCGCCCGCTCAAGCTGGAGGACCCCTTCGATTTCCTATTGCGCGAGGCGAAGGTAGCGCTGAATAATGGCGCCGCCTTTGGCGCCGGAGGAGAAGGCTTTCTGCGCCTCAATTTCGGCTGTTGCCGGAGCACCCTCCAACAAGCGTTGGAACAAATGGCGGAGGCGCTGGCCCGCGTGCGGGTATAGGGCGGGCGACTGGCGAGTAGGGACAGGCCTTGTGCCTGCCCGTCTGGGCGCCCACGAGGGGCCGGGCGGCCACGAGGGGCGCCCCTACAAAATTGTTATTGAGCAGGTGAATTGTCCATTAATCGTCGCCCGCGCCCTTCAACACCAGCCCCAGCGCCTCCGCCTGGCCCCGCCGGGCGCGCACCTGGCGCACGACATGGATCGTGAGCAAGATGATCAGCAGGTAGATGACCGCAGCCGCCCCAAAGACGCCCCGCATTCCGGCCCAAAAGGCGATGGCCGCGCCGAGCATGGGCGCGACGCTGCGCGCCGCTGCGTTGACGCTGGTATCCAGGCCATAGATGGCGCCCTGGCTGCCGGCGGGCGCCCAGAGGTTCATCAGCGCCGACAGCGCGGGCACCAGCCCCCCGGCGGCAAAGCCCGCCAGCGCCTGCCAGGCTGCAAGCTGCCAGGCAGAGGTGACAAAGGCTTGGGGGAGATAGCAGAGCGCCGCGGCCAACGCCGCGCCGATCATGATCCGGCTGTGGCCGATGCGGTCCCCTAGCCGGCCCAGCCAGATGGCGCTGAGCGCGCCGGTCACTGCCGCCGAACCAATTAACAAACCCGTGATCGAGGCCGCGCCCTCCTCGCTGCCCATCAGCTCGACCACAAAGAGCGCCAGGATAGGCAGAATCATGGTCTGGCCCAAACTGCGCAAGAGGCTCAGCGCATACAGCCCGCCCATGCCCGGCGCTTTGAGCAAATGACGGTAGCCGTCAAAGAGGCCGGGCCGCGTGGCTTTGGGCGCAGGTGTAAACTCCTCATGCACCCAGAGCAACGCGCAAAGGCCGGAGAGAGCCAACAGCCCGCCAGTGATCCAAAAGCTCTCGCGAAAACCGAAGGCGTCTCCAAGCAGCCCCCCCACCACCGGCCCCACGGCCACACCCACCGAGCGCGCCATCTGCAATAGACCAAGCGCCTCGCCGGTTCGCTCGCGCGGGGCCGCCGCAGCAGCCAGCGCCGTGGCCGCGGCCATCACGCCTGTCACCAGCCCCTGCAAGGTGCGGATCACCACCAGTTGCTCGGCATTCTGCGCAAAGCCCATCAGCGCGATCAACACGGCCCCCCCAAAGGTTGCCCGCACCAGCATCATCTTGCGCCCATAGCGGTCGGCGAAAGCGCCCCAGACCGGCGCGGCCAGCATCATGGTCACCGCCTGGGAGGAAAAGACCAGACCGGCCCAAAACTCGATGCTCCCGCCGGTGGCAATCCCGATCTCTTTCACATAGAGGGGCAAAAACGGAAAGACCAGGCTGAACCCGACGGTCGAGATCAGTTGGACGGCAAAGAGAACATAGACGGTACGTCGCCACTTTGGCACGAATTCCCAACCCTTCTAGCGCCTCAGGGGCTAACCCGGCCACAAGACACCCCGAAGCCAATCAGATGCCAATCAGAAGTCCAGCAGCGATGCGCTGAGATAGGCCAGCAACCCCAAGGTCATGTTGTAGACGGCGTGGAGCGCCATGGCGGTGGTCGTGTTGTGGCGCAGCCGCACCCAGGCCAAGACCAGCCCCAGCAGAAAGACCACCAGCGTCGAGATGGTGATCCCATAGTTGCTATGCACCAACGCAAAGAGGAGCGAAGTGACGATGATCCCAAAACGGGGCAGCAGCGCGCCGCGAAAGAGCGTCTCCTCTCCCAGCGCCGCCGACAGCCCCACCGTTAAGATGCCCAACGGCGAGGTGAAGAGCGACCCCAGCAGCTCCTCCGTCAGCCGCTCCACATCCGGGTCCGCACCCAGCCCCACCAGCGAGGCCAGATACTCGATGCCCAGCACCACCGGGACCAGCGCGATCCCCAGCCCGACGCCCAGCAGCCATTGGCGCCCCGAAGGCATGACGATCCCCAGGCGCGCCAGCGTGCCGCTCAGGTCCCGCCGGATGAGCCAGCCGACGCCGACCATAGCCAAAAGCGCGGTCAGGGCCTGCTGGAGCCACAGCGCCGCGATGGTCGCCGCGCCGCTTCCCTCGGTGGCCGCCACCATCTCGGCCAGATTGCCCAACCCAAAGCCCAGGGTAATCAGCAGGTTGGTAATCACCAGCATCGAAAGGGCCAGCGCGGCCCCATGCACCGGGTTCTGTGGGTCAATGGGCATGAAACCGGCAAGCAGCCGGCGAACCGGCGGGAGGAGCGCCGCCACGCCCAGCACTGCCGGCAGCCACAGCCCCAGCCCGACCAGCGGCAACGATTCGATTTGCACGCCCGGCGTGGCGGCGGCTGCTTCCATCAGCTCCGGCTGGAAGGCCATAAGCGCACCGGCAAGCTGCAACATCACGCCCATGATAAATGCCAGCGCATAGAGGCCGGCGATGAGGATGTAGGTGAGCAGCGCCGCCCCCTCATGCGCTTGCCCCTGCTCCCGCCGCTTCTCGGCAAGATTGGCGACGGCGGCAATCGCAAAAAACGGCAAGAACAGTACCAACAGGCCCAAAGCCTCCATGCATCGCTCCTTTGATCAGTGCAGGCCATGAGATAGCTATGAGATAGACAAGAAAACAATAACAGCTATGGCCGAACGGACATCACCAATACCACCAGTGTACCCAATGCGCCGCCGCTGTGGTGTGACGGCGCTTCCGGCTCCAGGCAGCGTAACGCCTTTTTGCCCGATTCGACAAAGCAGCGTCCACTCTTTACAATAGGGCAGCGCATGACAAGAGAGCTGTGCCCGCACAGGACGCCCCTCGGCCCCGGCGGCGCCTAGCTTGACGGCTGCGCAACCCGTGCTTGCCCATCCAACCCCGGCGCACCAGCGGCTCACCGTTGCTTTCGTGATGCCTCGTAAGCGATGCTTCGCAAGTGATGCTTCGTGAGCGATGGTTTGCGTTTTGCGAGTAGTACTCAGTCACGTGGCACTCAGTCACGTGATCCTCAGTGAGGTATGGCATGACAGCTCAGAACAACGCGCAAGCGACCGCTGCCAAAGCGAACGCCAAAGTAAAGACCACGCGGCAGCAAGCCATTGACGAGCAGGCGGCGACCGCAACGCCGCTTCCGGACAATGGTCACCCAACGCCGCCCGCGCCCACCATCCAGCCGCTTGAGCACGCCTTTGTACCTGACATAGACCTGACGACGCTTTCGCTGGATGAGCTTTCCACGTCGGATATCGTCTACAACCGCGAGCTTGCCTGGCTCGACTTCAACTGGCGCGTGCTCAACGAAGCGCTAGACCGGCGCAACCCTTTGCTAGAGCGGCTCAGGTTTGTCGCCATTACCTCCAGCAACCTGGACGAGTTCTTCCGCAAGCGCGTGGGCGGCCTCAAACGCCAGAAGGCGGCAGGCATGGCAAATTTGACCCTGCCCGGCTGGCCGCCGGACTTCCAGCTTCAACTGATCGCCAAAGCGGTCCGCCCTATGGTCGAGGCGCAGAGCAACTGCCTGCTGGATGACATCTTGCCTGCGCTGGCCGAGCATGGTCTGCGCATCTTGAACTACTCGGATTTGTCCTTCGAGCAACAGCAACAGCTCCGCGCCTATTACTTGCGTGAGGTCTATCCGATCCTGACGCCCCTGGCCGTGGACCCCGGCCACCCTTTCCCCTTCCTCAGCAACCTGAGTCTGAGCTTGGGCGTCTTTTTGCGCGACCCGATCAGCGACGAGATCCAGTTCGCCCGCGTCAAGGTGCCGCAGAACCGGCCCCGCTGGGTGCCGTTGAACATCCCCCACCACTATGTGCCGCTGGAACAGGTCATGATCCACAACCTGGATACCCTGTTTGCCGGCATGGACATTATCGCCGCCTACCCCTTCCGCGTCACTCGCAACGCCGACATAGACCGCAACGAAGAAGAGGCCGACGATCTGTTGGAGATGATCAGCGAGGAGCTACGCGAGCAGCGCTTCGCCGCGGTCGTCCGCCTCGAGATTGACGAAGCCATGCCCGCCAGCATGGTCAACATCCTGCAACACGAGCTGGAGCTGGAGCAGAACGACATCTACCCGATCCGGGGTCTGCTCCGCCTTTCGGACCTCTTTCCCCTGACCGAAGTCAACCTACCCCACCTGCGGGCAGACCCCTGGACGCCCATCACACCGCCCAGGCTGGCCGGGCTGGATCGCCTCTCCCGCTCCGGCGATTTCTTCTCGGTCATTCGCCAAGGCGACCTGCTGGTTCACCACCCGTACCATAGCTTCAACGCCAGCACCCAGCTCTTCATCGAGACCGCGGCGCGCGACCCTCAAGTGGTCGCCATCAAGCAGACCCTCTATCGCACCAGCGCCGATTCACCGGTCGTCGCCGCCCTGATCCATGCCGCCGAGCAGGGTAAACAGGTGGCTGTGCTGGTCGAAGTCAAGGCCCGCTTCGACGAGGCCCAGAACATTGAATGGGCGCGCGCGCTGGAAAATGCCGGCTGCCATGTGGCCTATGGGTTGGTAGGACTCAAGACCCACTCCAAGCTCTCGCTGGTGATCCGTGAGGAAGAGGAAGGGCTGCGCGCCTACTTCCACATCGGCACGGGCAACTACAACCCCAAAACCGCCAGCCTCTACACCGACGTAGGGCTGTTTAGCTGCCATCCGGAGATCGGCGCCGATGTCATGGATGTCTTCAACTTCCTCACCGGCTATAGCCGGCAGACCCAGTATCGTAAGATTCTGGTCGCCCCCGTCAACATGCGCCAACGGTTTCTCGACCTGATTGACGCCGAGATCCGCCATGCCCTCCAGGGGCGCCCGGCTCGCATGATCGCCAAGATGAACGGACTGGAAGACCCTGTGCTGGTCCGCAAGCTCTATGAGGCAAGCCAGGCTGGCGTCAAGATTGACCTGATCGTGCGCGGCAACTGCCGCCTGCGGCCCGGCTTGCCCGGCATCAGCCAAAACATCCGGGTCATCAGCATCATCGGTCGCTTTCTGGAACACTCGCGCATCTGGTACTTTGAAAACGGCGGCGCGCCCCGCTATTTCATCGGCAGCGCCGATTGGATGCGGCGCAACCTCTCCAATCGGGTGGAGGTGGTGACGCCCATTGAAGACCCGCGGCTGCAAGACCAACTGGCCGCGATTCTAGAGGTGGCCCTGGCCGACCAGCGCCAAGCGTGGGAGATGCTGCCCGACGGTCGCTATCGCCAACGCCGCCCTCGCCCCGATGACGAGCACAGCCCGGAGGCCCTGGGCACCCACCAAGTGCTGATGCGCCAGGCGCGCTTGCTCGCCGCCCAAGTGGTCGAAGCACACTGATCGCTTTGCACGGCGGCTTTTGCCTGCCGGCCCGCTTGGCCGGAACATGAGCCGGAACAAAAGCGACCGGCGCCCTTCCTGTGGACGCCGGTCGTCGCCAGCCGGGAAAACCGTCAGGCCAGCATCGCCAGCACGCTGTCTCGCTCTTCCTGCAGCTCGGCGCCCGTCAGGGCGATCATGTGGCGGTCGAAATCGCTCAACGACAGCCCCTCCACAATCGTGTATTGGCCGTTGCGGATGGTCACCGGGTAGCTGAAGACAACCCCTTCGGGCGAGCCGTAGGCGCCGGTGCTGGGCACCGCCATGCTCACCCAATCCCCCTCCGGTGTGCCGTAATACCAGCTCTGCACATGGTTGATGGCCGCGTTGGCGGCGCTGGCGGCGCTGCTCTGGCCCCGCGCCTCGATGATGGCGGCACCCCGCTTTTGGACCGTCGGAATGAAGACCTCTTTGATCCAGCCATCATCGTTGATCACCGACGGCGCCGGCTTGCCGCCAATCTCCGCATGGTAGGCGTCGGGATACTGGGTTGAGCTGTGATTGCCCCAGATGGTGACCTTCTTGACCTGGCTCACCGGCACCCCTGCCCGTTGCGCCAGTTGGGCAACAGCACGGTTATGATCCAGCCGGGTCATGGCTGAAAATCGCTCGCGCGGCACATCCGGCGCATTGCTCATGGCGATCAGGCAGTTGGTGTTGGCAGGGTTGCCGACCACCAGCACGCGCACATCGGAGGCCGCGCGGTCGTTGATCGCTTGGCCCTGGGGGCGAAAGATTGCGCCGTTGGCGTCCAGCAAGTCTTTGCGCTCCATCCCCTTAGAGCGGGGCCGTGCGCCCACCAACAGCGCCCAGTTGGCGCCGTCAAAGGCCTGGTTGGCGTCATCGGTCAGCACCATCCCCTGCAAGAGCGGAAAGGCGCAGTCATCCAGCTCCATCGCCACCCCCTCCAGCGCCTTCATGGCCGGCGGGATCTCGAGCATCTGGAGAATGACGGGCTGCTGGGGGCCAAAGAGATCGCCGTTGGCGATCCGAAAGAGCAGGGCATAGCCGATATTGCCGGCTGCCCCGGTCACGGCGACGCGAATAGGCGCGCTCATAGCCGAACCTCCTCGGTAGATCTAGCGTTTACTGATCGTGAATTGCGCCACTGCCCACAGGGTCGAAACCGGCGCCAGCCCGCCGAGCACAAGCTGCACGGACCATCCCGATTTTCCCACGATCCGTGGCGACTGGTATATAGTTGGCATCAAGCCAATAGTCAACAGACTAGAGTTCGAGACGCACTCTCTAGTATCTCTTGTAGCATTCTCTAGTAGCATACCGCAGATTTCGAGAATTGATCAATGTTGCTCCGGTTGGCTGATTGCTATCCCCAGACGGCAAACTATTGCTTGAAATCAGCCCTTGAATAGCTTCATAAGGAGACCTACGCTATGAGTGTATGCACCCGTCTGCGCCGCCGCGCCTCCGTTTGGGCGACGGCTCTGTTCATCCTATCTCAGCTTGCGGGCCTGCTGGTCATGCCTCGTCCCGCCAGCGCAGCCATCAGCGCAGACCCTGCCGACGAGATTGTCTATATTGACGGAGAGGGCTATATTCGCATCTTGGACCCAGACGTCGGTCCCCTAGACGGTTGGAAAAGCCCCGACAATAACTGGCGCTATCTCTCGCTGGGCGACTTCAACAATGACACCGACCTGGAGATCGTCGCCATGGGGCAGGAAGGCGATTTTGTCAAGGTCACAGTCTTTGATCCTGTCGTCGCCAAGGGCGGCTCCCAACGAGGCGGCAAGTACGGCCCGCAACAGATCCCCTGGGACATTTACTACGAGACTCGCCTGCCCGCCATCGCTAAGTTTGTCGAGGCCGGCAACTTCGACAATAACGTGCCGGGCGACGAGATCATGATCGGCTTCCGCGACCCTGCCCAACGCCATTATGTGCGCGTCTGGAAGGCTGCGGGCCTTGACCCGAGCGGCAATCCCACCGGTCGCGCGTGGGAGCAGCACATTGCCAAGGACTATGCCGAGCGCTATTCCTTCGCCGACAGCGGCCAGTTCAACGGCGAAGGCGCCGACGAAGCGGTGCTGGTGGACGAGGACAGCACCCTCTCTCGCTTCGATATCTTCCAGGTAGACGCCGACTTTGACCGGCTGGACGGGAAGACCAGCGACAGCGACAAATACCGCCAAGTCGCTGTGGGCCAGATCATCGAGGGCGGCCGTGACGAGATCGCGGTCATCCTCTCGGTGGATCGAGCGTCCAAGGAGAGCTTGATCATCTACGAGTACGACGAGAAAGAGGCGGAGCTAGTCTCCGACGAAGATTGGCGCTGGGCTTTTGCGCCCCAGCCGGAATATGTCTTCCTGGCCGACCTTAGCGGCAACGGCGATGAGGAGGTGCTGTTCCTGCGCGATCATCCTGATGAAAACGGCGCGCGCCTCATCATGCGTGACGACTGGGGCGATGACCGCGACCGCCATCCGGAGATCGAAGAGGATTTGGATGGCGTGGAATACACGGCGGGCGCAGGCGGCGACATTGACGGCGACGGCATGGATGAGATTATCCTAATGCGTGACGAAGGCTTTCTCATCTTTATGAGCCCACAGCGCACCCTGGAGAGCAATACCCGGGTGGAGCATCAGTTAAGCACCGATGGGGACACCCTGGTCGTCGGCGACCTGGACACCATTGGCTTTGTCGAGGGAGCGCAGTTTGCCGCCGATAAGAGCAAGATCGAGGCCAGCGTGCCCACCGGCACCCGCAGCGGCGAATACACCGTGCGCATCACCAGCACCGTCGCGGATACACCGATCACCTTTAGCGCCAGCATTGGGTCAGTCCCGTGGGCCTCGTTGGACCGCACTGTCGCCACCACGCCCGCCACGTTGACCCTGCGCTTTGATGCCACCAACCTCACGCCGGGGCTGTACACGACTTCGCTGCGGCTCGATGCCCAAACGGCCAATGTGCTCAATACGCCTCTTCTTATCGCCGTGGAGCTGACGGTCCAGCCGGCGACGCTGAACCCGCAACCCAACCTAGCGCTCTACGCCCATTATCCTTGCGCTGCGCCATTGGCGCCGGTCACAACCACGATCAAGCTGGCGGGCACCAATGACCTCAACTTCCGCGCCGCGGTGATTGGCGTCCCCGCCGAGACCGCGCTCGCCTCTACCGGCTGGGGCGGCCTCGTCACGGGCGGCGAGATTGATAGCGCCGGCAACATGGTCCTCTATGATGCCCAGGGCAACCGCCGCACGATTCCCATGAGCGTGCCGCCCAGCGATGCTGTGTCGGCCGCGGCAACCCTGTCCGCGACCTGGCCGGTAGACCCCACCATCAACTGGATCACCGGCGTCAGCTCCGATGCCACGTCTGTGCCTGCGACCATCAACATCCAGTTGGATCCAACGGTGCTTGGCCCGAATTTCCCGACCACCTACGCTGTGATGGTGCTGGTGGCGGATACGCGCGCCGGCGCCCCGCCCGAGAATGTGGAGGTCGTGCCCATCATGGCGATGTGCAGCAACGGGCGGCTGTCGCTCCCGCTGATCCCCTAGCGCTCACGCACGCCGATGGGCTAGCCAGTGACGGCTAGCAGACGAATGGCGCTGCACAGTTGCCGGCTCTCTGCGGGGAGCCGGCAACTGTGCTATGATTATCACCCTGAGGCTGGCGGTTCCCCTCTCGCCGCGCCCTCGTTCCGCTCGGTGCATCTCCGTCCAGCGAAGCCCCTTGCGCGCTGCGCGAGGATTTGTCCTCAAGAGCAGGCAGATGGCCCTGCTCGGTAAGGTTAGCGCCCCATGCCCTACCGCGAGCATCATTACCGCTGGGAATGGCAGTTCGAGGCAAGTCCGGAAGCCCTGTGGCCCTATGTCGCCGATACAAATCGCTTCAACCGGGATACCGGGTTGCCGGCGGTCACACGCGCCGCCCAACCTGGGGCGGATTTGACCAATGGCCGCAAGCAGTTGCAGTTCCACCGGCTCGGCGTTCTGGTGGAATGGGAAGAAGCGCCCTTCGAGTGGGTGCGCCCCTCGCGCTTTGGCGTGATCCGGCGCT
>DATLZJ010000244.1:0-3953 GCA_035574055.1 Caldilineaceae bacterium | reverse complement strand
ACAGCGACGGTAATGTCACTGTCGCCTTTGCGCCCGACTTCTACCTTCCGCAACAAGACCTCTACATCGAGCTGACGACCCTGCGCCCTCAGTTGATCCGTCACAAAAACCGCAAACTCCGCCGGATGCGCGAGCTTTATCCCGAGGTCAACGTCAAATTGCTCAAGCGCCAGGATGTCCGGGATATGCTGGTCAAGTTCGGGTTGGACCAGGAAGCCAGCCGGCTGGTCGGCACGGATGCCCAGACGAGTGCGCCGATGCTTACCGCTCAGGCGTTGGATGCTGACGCGTAGGGTTCACCGGCAGTAGCGCGATGGGACCGGTTCGACGGGGCGAATCTCAGGAAGCGGGCATGGACCGTCGGTCACTCGACGCATACCCTGCGCTGGCGCCCGGTATCCGTGAGGTTCTGCTCTCTGCTGCAGAGATCGAGGCGCGCGTCCACGCTTTGGGCCAGGCTATCTCGACCGACTACGCCGGGCGTAACCCGTTACTGGTCGGCGTGCTGCGTGGCGTTTTTATCTTTTTGGCCGACCTTTACAGGGCGATCACCATCCCTGCCGAGGTAGATTTCATCGCCATTGCCAGCTATTCGGCAGAATCCCGCGACCGGGGCATGGTGCGGCTTCTCAAAGACCTGGACCTCCCGATTCAGGGCCGCCATGTGATCTTTGTGGAAGACATTGTAGATACCGGCTTGACGCTCAATTTCCTGCTACGCAACCTGCGCGCACGGGGGCCGGCCAGCCTGGAGGTATGCGCGCTGTTCAACAAGCCCAAGCGCCGACTGATTGATATTCCGCTCAAATACAAAGGCTTCGACTTGCCCGACCGGCTGGTGGTTGGCTACGGGCTGGATTACCGGGAGCAGTACCGCAACTTGCCCTTTCTGGCGCTTCTGGAGCCGTCCGTCTTCCAAAGGAGTGAGCGGGGAGCCGCGAATGCGGGCTAAATAGGCGAATTAAACGTTGAGCGCCTGCGACGATGGCGCAGGCGCTCAACCATTTCACTAGGGTGGAAAGTTCTGTAAAAGGGCGCTCAACAGAAAAACTGTTCAGCAAAGGGTAAAAAAGTAGGGGGCCCTAAGTAACCTTCCAGTTTCGCTGCCGGTGCTTCGGTATTGCCACAAGTCACCGCTAGGGTGATATACGTGGTCTATACCTACTTGACTCCTTTCACCGCTCCACTTCCTTTGGAGTTCGGCAAAGACACTCTTGAAGTGTCCTTGCTTCATCGGCCAGAAGCTTCATCGCTTGTGAAAGTAATTGCTTCGACGTTGCCGGCGACGTTCCAGATTGCTCTGGAGTGTCTCAACAACCTCTCTGCATATTCGGCAGGAGACTGTCCAATTCCTCAGGGCTCCCCTGGCTCTAGAGACCCTGCTCGCTGCTTCGGGCGAACAGTTTCTTTAGAGTATTTTTATACTATCACGGCGGTGGGGCAATGTCAAGTCCCAATTTTAACTTCAATTTTTGAATCACCCGGCGGAGATTGACCGCGCCCGGAGAGCTTGCTACAATGGCGCGATGCATAGAAAGATGCATAGAAAGGGGTGATCATCATGGCGCAACAGGTTACCATCGTGGGTGGGGGGCTGGCCGGCAGCGAGGCTGCCTGGCAGTTGGCAAATCGAGGTTTTGCCGTGCGGCTCTACGAGATGCGCCCCGTCCGGCCTACGCCGGCCCATGTGTCCGACCGGCTGGCCGAGCTGGTCTGTAGCAACTCGATGGGCAGCACCTTGCCCGACCGCGCCCTGGGGATGCTCAAGAATGAGATGCTGGCGCTAGGCAGCCTGATCATCGCAACGGCCTTTAAACATGCCCTGCCCGCCGGCAGCGCGCTGGCGGTCAGCCGTGAAGACTTTGCCGCCGAAGTCACCGAGCGCATCAGCCAACACCCCAACATCGAGGTCGTGCGCGCCGAGGTCACTGCAATTCCCGGCGGCCCGGCCATCATCGCGACCGGGCCGCTCACCAGCGATGCGCTCACGGCTCAAATCCAGGAGCTGACCGGCCAGCGCTATCTCTACTTCTACGATGCGATGGCGCCGATCGTCAGCGCCGATTCGATAGATATGACCATTGCCTTTCGCCAGAGCCGCTATGACCGCGATAGCGCCTTGGGCCAGGACGAGGGCGATTACATCAACTGCCCGCTCAACCGAGAGGAGTATGAAGCCTTTGTCCATGCGGTGCGGGCTGCGCCTAAGATACAGCTCAAGGAGTTCGAGAAGGAGCTGGAGCGGTACTTCGAGGGCTGTATGCCCATTGAGGTGCTGGCTGAACGTGACCTCAACGCGCTGGCCTTTGGCCCCATGCGCCCGGTCGGGCTGACCGACCCGCGCACGGGCCGCCGGCCCTATGCCGTGGTGCAGCTCCGCCAGGACAATGTCGCCGGCACCCTCTACAATATGGTCGGTTTCCAGACCAACATGCGTTGGGGCGCGCAGGAAGAGGTGCTGCGCATGATCCCAGGGCTGGCCGACGCCGAGTTTGTGCGCCTGGGCCAAATGCACCGCAACACCTTCATCAACAGCCCGACCCTCTTGCGCCCGACGCTCCAGCTACGCGGGCGCGATGACCTCTTCTTCGCCGGCCAAATCACCGGCACCGAGGGATATGTCGGCAGCACGATGGGCGGGCTGATGGCGGGCATTAACCTGGCCCGGCTGCTTCACGGCCAACCCTTGCTCGAATTGCCACGGACCACTATGATCGGCGCGCTGCTCTACTACATTACTCACGCCGAGCCGGAGAACTTCCAGCCCATGAAGGCAAACATGGGGCTATTGCCGGAGATCGAGCAGCGTATTAAGTCCAAGCCGGCTCGTTATGCCGCCTATGCCGAGCGGGCCAGGCAAGACCTGAGGAATTATCTGGCGCAGGTGGACTTTGCGCCGGTTGGCGAGCCGGTAACAGCCAAGGCTGCCTGCACGCCTGCCTAGCGCCGCGCAGGGCCGTCCCCCTACACCCACACCGAACAAAAAAGCCGCCTCCCGGCTGGGAGGCGGCCCCTTCTGCAACACTGCTTCTGCAAGACTGACCGGGGTATTCCGGTCCATTCTCCAAGCGACTTACTGCACAGCCTCGGCCGTGGAGCAATCGCGCAGGTAGCGGCCATTGCCCTCGCGGTCAATGAACGCGATCTTCACATCGTCGAAGTAGATATTGGAGTTGAACGCGCCCGGCGAGTGCGCCTGGAGCAAGACCATGATGTCACTGGCGTGACCGAGCGGGACCGTGTGGGTCAGCTCGGCCCATTCACCGCGGACATAACCGTTGACGTACACAGCGCTCGGGCCAGCCGCGCCGGCCTTGATGCCCATGGAGGCCCAGTCGTAGTCCCAACCATCGTCGCCGTCGAAGCTGCCGCCGGTGTCGTGGTCCCAGATGAGGTACTTGACGCTCACCATCACCTGACCCCCCTCGAAGCCTTTGGGGACGGGAATGGTCGGGCTGCCGAAGCCGGCCGCATAGGGCTGGTTGCTGGCGATCTTGAGCGCAGCCTGCTCGCCGTCGCCGGCGCTGAGGTTGTCATTGTAGCGGTTACCGGGGCCGACGACGCGCTCCATGCTGAAGGTCACGTTCTTGGCCTGGTAGAAGCCGTTATCAATGGCGAATGGACCCCAGCCGCCGTACCAATCCGTCCAGATGTCCGACTTGCCATTCGGCACCGCATAGGAGTTAAATGCGTTGAAGTTGGCGCAGACATTGGGCGAATCGTAGAGGGTGATGCCGGCGCCGACACCGGTTACCGTCTGGCGTACACCGCGACCCGGTTCTTCCTGGGTGCGGCCGCCGTCGGCGGCGTCCGCTTCAAGCGACTGGGCCGGCAGCCCTGGCGGGACCAGCAGGTTGTTGTAGATCACAGCCGGATCCAGGACATCGCTGTGGGGGATGGCCGGCGGGTTCAGGCGCGGTCCGCGGATGGCGACCGGCGGCGGATTGGCGGGG
>DATLZJ010000243.1:0-10042 GCA_035574055.1 Caldilineaceae bacterium | reverse complement strand
CTGGCAGACCGGCTGGCCGATAGCCCCGGTCGAGCCGGTGACCAGCACCCGCCGGGGGCGATCCGTTCGTGCAACCATCATCTGATCCTTGTCCAGTTGAACCCGTCAAAGAAACAATTGGGAAAGATTGCAGGCGGCGCTCCCCTGATGGAGGCCGCCTTTGGGAGATACGTTATAAAAGAAAGGCATGAAAATCAAACCAGCGGGTTTCTGATCGCACTGCCATGCCTCGCAAACGTAGGTACACCTTGTGGTCTCACTGTGACCGCCGCCCCATCATGCCTTATTCTCTTCTTCCTGGGGCAGAAGTACTTTGTCCAGGGGATTGTAACGACCGGGCTTAAGGGATAAGCAATTCCCACAACTTCGCCAGAGGGCCGCCGCCGTGATATGATGGCCCTATGCTGACCGGACTTGGCCCCCTGTTGTGGAGGTTGTTGGCGCCTGTTCGGCGTGGAGAGATTCGAGGTCTGACCGGCGCCGTTGCTGGGGCCGGCGCCATGCTATGTTGGACCTGCCTCCTGGCCGCCATCCTGCTTGCACTGATGGCGAAAGACAGTCCCACGGCCCCGGCCTATGCCCAGACCTCGCTCGCTCAGACTCGGTCCACCCAGCTCGCGCCCGCCCAGGTAACCCCTACCGTCGGCTTTGGCGTCGCCCGCCAGACCGTCAGTGAGGCCGCATCGAGCCTTCTTGTCAGCATCACACTCGACATTACGAGCACCGCGCCCGTCACCCTGACCATCACCAGCGAGAGCATCACCGCCCAGGCCCGTAACGATCATGACCCCGGTGATTACGATCCCATCAAGCGGCGGGTGATGATCCCGGCCGGCCAGCGCCGGATTGATGTGCCGGTGACCTTGAACCCCGATGATATGGTGGAGCCGGACGAAGAGCTGGCGCTGCACCTGAGCATTCCCCAAGGCGCCGCCCTTGGCCCGATCAGTGTTACCACCGCGTTGATCTTGAACGACGACAGCGCCAATCTGGAAGCCGGCGAGGCCAGCGCCGGCGAGGGCGAGGGCGGCCTTGCCTTTCCCATCTACCTCTCTGCGCTCAGCGCCCTGACCACCGAAGTCAGCTATATGACCCAAGACGACACCGCCGGCGCTCCCGGCGATTACGTGCCGCAAAGCGGCCGGCTGCTCCTGCCGCCCGGCGTCACTGTGATGACGGTAACGATCCCGGTGGTGGATGATGACCTGATTGAGCCGGATGAGCGCCTTTGGCTCGCCTTCACCGACCCGGTAAACGCAGCGTTGTTGGCAGAGCGGGTCAGCGGCGTGATTGTGGACAACGACCAAGACCCCTTCCTCTCGGTGGCGGACAGCACAGCGGTGGAGAGGGAGGCGTTGATCTTTACGGTGGCGCTGGACCGGGTAGGCGAGCAAAGCGTCCGCGCCCGCTTTGCCACAGCCGATGGCACCGCGACTGCCCCGGACGATTACCAGGCGATGCGTGGCGTTTTATCCATCCCGGCGGGCAGCCTGGCCATCAGTCTGACGGTGCCCCTGGTGGATGATCCATTGGTCGAGGCGGCTGAAACCTTTACCCTGACGCTCAGCGCGCCGGAGGGGGCGCGGTTAAGCCAGGCGCAAGCCATTGGCCGCATTCAGGACAATGATGGCTCTACCATTGGCCCGGCCGGCCCTCTCCGGCTCTACCTACCGGGCCTGCAACACTAACAGCGCCGGCTCGAATGGGCCGGCGCTCGATGTATGTTGATATATATGGTGTGTCGCTTTGCGCTGACTCGCTTCAGGGATATCTCGTCGGCCTCGCTTTTGCCTGTTCAGCGGTTAGCGGTCACTCTTTATCATTATCATCAATCTCCTCCTCTTCCTCAATGTACCCCTTCCCCCGGCAGAAAGCACATTCAAACTCCTCGCGCCCGGCGTAGATCTTCCCTCGACCATTGCAGGCCGAACAGAACCGGCGCACCAGGACCTTTTTTTTGCCCATGAATATCTCCAAGTAGGTCAGTGATGATGTGGGTCAATGGACTCTTGGTATATTTGCCACGATGCATATTTGCTAGACGTATCTTTCCTACGACCGGCTCAGGCGATGTACAGAACATACCGTGTGGATGACGCCGTCTTGGGTTGGCGATAGTGTGGCCGTTCAGCGTTATCGTTCGGCGTTCTCGTTGAGCGTAACCGTTACCTATAGTGTAGCCTTTTTGGTTTGTGAATTTACTGTCAATCTAAACAGGAGGCTGTCGGTTTACTGACAGTGGCTAATCCATACGGGCGGCAATCGCCCTAGCGGGTCGCATACGTCCAGGGAGGGAAGATGTCTCCTACCGGATCAGGACGACGCAGCCCCATTTCAGATACGCCTATCTGGGCTAGGCTCTGATGGAAAGCACAGGATGAGGAGCCTCGTGGCGGGCGCGGGGCGCCCAGGCTCCATCTGTAAGGGGGGTCACTCGTAGGCCAACGTCTCGCGCACGCTGACGGCGGTCGCGCTGCGCGCCGGCGCCAGGCTTGCCAACACCGAGACCACGACAATGATGAGCAGCCAAAGAACGGGCGCGCGCAGGTCGTAGACGTAGCTGAGGGGCAGCTTGGCAAAATTCATCCCCACCTGGAAACTCAGCGCACGGCCCATGGGCTGGGAAAGTAGGGCCGCGCCCGCCCAAGAGAGCAGGCTGATGACCATCCCTTCGGCCACGACGATACGAAGAATGGCTTGATCGGAAGCGCCAATGGCGCGCATGACGCCGATCTCGCGCCGCCGCTCAAGGACATTGATGCTCATCGTGCCCATCAGCCCCAAGCTTCCCACCGTCGCCAGCAGAAAGGCCATGATCAACAGGATGATGGTGATGATGTTGAAGCGCTCGGTAAAGACCGTGCGGTCCTCGGTGGCCGTGCGAATGGATTTGACCTTCAGGCCTGCGGCCTGCAAGCGGTTCTCCAGGGCTTGGGCAACGCGGCGATGGGTTGCAGCGTCGTGAGCCGTAGTCAAGATGCGCGCCGTATCGCTGCGGCCATAGGCGCCCATCTCCTGCCAGAAATAAGGTTGATTCACATAGACGGCGGCAGGCACAAGCGGCGGCTGGAAGAGCTGGTTAATGCCGACAATCTGCCAGTTCGTCTCCTCATTGCCGATGCGCAGCGTCACCGTCTGGCTCAGGGCAAAGCCCGGCTCCAAGGCCAGAAGGCTGGTCGGGATCACCAGCGCATTGGCGTCATCGGGGCGCAGCCAGCGCCCGGCCACCAGGTTGGGCTGAAAGACCTGGGTCGTCGCCGGCAGCGCGTAGACCCTCAGGCTGTCTCCCTGGCTGCCGTCGGCATGGACCGGCACCGCCTCGCGCGCCGTCCAGCTTTCCAGAGTCGCCACCCCCTCGACCTGCGCCACTTCATACTCAATCCGCCGGACCTGATAGGGCCGGCTGAATTGCACCTGGACATCGAAGCCCCGTTCCACCAGGGTTTCCTCCAGGGTGCGAAAGAGCGAGGCGCGCACGCTGAGGACGCTCATAAAGATCGCGCCGCCTAGGCTCAAGGGGAGCAGGGTGCGCGCCAGCCGGCCCCGCCGCCGGAAGGTGTTGCGGAGCGAGAGGCGTAGGGGCCGCGAGAGGGGCAGTTGCTGTTGCAGGGCCAGCAGCCGCCGGGCGAGTGTGCCCTGGGGCGGGCCTTCCCCCTCCAGCCCAGTCTCTTGCAGCGCCTCGCGCACGGTCTTGCGCGCCGTCGCCAGGATGGGCCAAAGCGCCGCGGCTACGGGCGTCGCCAGCCCCACCATCACCTCTAGGGCCAGCACCGCAGGCGCCGGTCGAAAATCGGCCAGATCGAAATTGAGCTGGGCGGCGATAAAGCGGGCAAAAAGGCGGGCGCCTATCATCCCCAGCGGGATCGCCAGCACCAATGCGCCGGCCCCAAAACACAACACCATCCGGACATAAATGGCGGCGATCTGGGCGGTGCGGGCGCCGATGGCCTTCATGATCCCGATCTGGCGAACCTGCTGGGTGAGCAGCGCCGCGATCACGTTAATGACCAGAAAGCTGCTCAAAATCAGCGCCAACAGCGCCAGACTGCCCAGGATCACCAGGATCGTCGGCAAGAAGTCCTCGACGAAGTGTTCACCCGGCTCGGGCACCTCGGTCCAGTAGACGGTGAGGCCGCTGCGCTCCAGCTTGTCGGTCGCCTCTTGGGCGACGCGCGTGATGTGGGCCTTGTCCAAGCGCCCCTCGGCCACCAGCAGGTGCAGCTCGTTGAAGGTGCGCGGCAGCCCCAGCCACTCCAGCGTGTCACGGGTGACATAGGCATAGGGCACGTCGGTGATCTGCGCCGGCGGCTGGTTCATGTCATGGGTTAGCCCGGCAATGGGCAAGCGTCGCCGGTCGCCGGCGTCGTTCTCCACCAAGAGGCTATCCCCCACGGCCAGCCCCATGATGGCCAGCGAGTTCCGCTCTACCAACGCCTGGTGGTCAGGCGGAGGCCACGGCCCGCGATAGGGGCGCACCATGTTGACCTGGCTGCTGGTATAATCCTGCAAGGCAAAGACCTGAAGGTCGCGCCACTCGCCGGAGGCGTGTTGATACTGGAGCATGGCCACGGTGCGGCCTTCGGCCGCGGCGACCTCCGGCATACGCCGGATCGCCTCGACCGTCTCCGTGTCGAATGGGCTGGTGTGGAGAACGGCGCTGGCGGGGTTGACTTCCTGGTAGCGAGCGGGCAACTCGGTGCGCAGCATATAGCCGGCGCCGGCAATGAGGCCAAAGGCAAAGAGACCGACCGCAACCGATAGGACGATCAGCATGGCGCGCGCCCGGTAGAGCCACAGCGTCCGCCCGATATAGCGCCAGCGCAGGTGGGTGATGGGGTGGCGATGACCGTGCATCACGTTCTCCTGCCCACAGTATGGCTCAAGCATCAGGAAGAGTCATCTCCGCCACAGGCCCCACTTCACAGCTTCCGTCCCGTTACTTGCTTCTCACCGCTCACAACCTCCATAGCACGCGCATCCCCAGCAGTAAGGCCGCCAACGTGACCACCGTCATGCCGGCCCCCACCCGGACAAAATCGCGCGGCGTATAGCTGCCCGGCCCCATCATCAGGATATTGACGGGGTGGGCAATCGGCGTTAGAAAGGCCGCCGAACAGGCAATGGCGACCGCCACAGCGACCGCTTGGGCATTGACCCCAAGCTGGAGCGCCGCAGTGACGGCAATCGGCCCGACGATCAGCGCCGCTACCTGGCCGCCAATGATCTGGGTCGCCAGGACGGTGAGCAGAAAGAGCGCTGTCACCAACGCCAGCGGGCCATAGGGCGCTGTCAGCGTGACCAGGGCATTGCCGACGCGCGTGGCTAGCCCGGTATTGACCATCGCAATACTCAGCGGCAGCATCCCGGCGATCAAAAAGATGACGCGCCAGCTAATCCCCCGGTAGGCGTCGTCCAGGTTGATGCAGCCGCTCAACGCCAGGCCCGCCACCCCCATCATCATGGCTTCTGCGGTAGGGATCGCCTCAACAATGGAGGCCAGCAGCACAAGCCCGGTGATCGCAAGCGCCCAGCCGGCTTTCTGTGGGAGCGGCGGGCGGGCGGTGTGCGTTCCCTGCAAGACGAGAAAGTCTCGCTCGTTGGCAAGCTCCTTGATCCGTTCCGGCGTGCCCACCATCAACAGCGCATCGCCCGGCTCCAGCGGAATGGTCCCGACATCGTGGCGAAAGCTCAAGCCCTCACGCCACAGCGCCACGCCGGTGAGATGATATTTGTTACGAAAGTTCATCTCGGCCAGAGACTTGCCCAGGACGCTGGAGCGGGGCGGGATCACGACCTCGGCCAGGTCCACGAAGTAATTCTGCTCATCGTCGCGGCGGTCTTGTGGCCGCCCGACCACAGCCCCCCATGCTGCCAGGCTGGCCGCTCGCTCTTTCCACCCCAATACCACCAGATAATCCTCCGCCTGGATCACTTCGTCGGGTCTTGGGTTGAGGATCGCCTGATGGCCGCGCCAAATGGCGACCACCGTCAACCCCAACGTCTGGCCGATCTTGCTCTGGTCCAAAGTCAGCCCCACGAGCTGCGAATCCGGCAGGACACGAACCTCCCAAAGCTGCTCATGCAGTTGGTACATCTCGGTCAGATCGCGGGAGAGCAGATAGGCGCTAGCCGTCTGGCCGACTGATTCCCGGCTTGGGAGCAGCCGGCGACCGAGCAACACCATGAAGAGCAAGCCGGCGACGACAATGATGCCGCCGGTGGGCAGAAAGTCCATCATGCCCAGGGGAGGCTGTTGCTGGTCGCGCAAGATGCTGCTGAGGATGATATTGGCAGTCGTGAAATAGGTCGCCATCCCCCCAACCAATGTCCCAAAGGCCAGCGGCATGAGCAGCTTGGAGGGAGGCAGCTGTGACTCGCGGCTGACTTGCACGGCTGCGGGCAGCAGGACCGCGCCAGCGGCGATGTTATTCATCAGCAGAGACAACGCCGCACCTGCGCTCATGAACAGGACGATCAGGCGGACTTCCGAGCCGGCGCCCATGTGGCGCAGCCGGTCGGCTATCCACTGCACGATCCCGGTATCCTCCAACGCCTGCGTGATGATAAATAAGCCGATGATGGTGATGACGACTGAGCGGCTGAAGCCGGAGAACGCCTCTTGCACAGTGACAATGCCCGTCAGCGGCAGCGCCGCCAACACCAAGATCGCCATCAGATCCGCGCGCAGCAACTCCAGCATCATCACCACCAGCGTCACGGCGATAATGCCAAGCAAAATCCCTTCTTGAATGGTCAGCATCAACCTTGTCCTTCGATGTCCCTACACCCTATTGTTAACATAACTTAGTGTATCGCCCATTACTTGCGAATCGTCATGAATTGCAGTACAATATGGCAAGTTGCTTGTAAGTTAACAGAACCAGGATCCATAAGGCAGAATACGCCTCTCCTTATCTCCACCGTCTTTGGGGCAAGGCGACCGGCGATGGGCTGGCCCAAGGGTGGGGACAAAGCAAGGAGCAGACCAGTCGGTGATCCGCCCGTATCAATTTGGTGATAGTATTCTGATCCAACGCTTGGGTCGCCAAGCTACGAAGCTGAACATTGTTCAGTCTTTGTTACAGCCGCAATCGGCTTTTTGGGCGTCGTTGACTGCGCTCATTCCATGGAATGATGCCAAAGTTACCACCTACGTCTTACGCCAGCAAGCACACGGGCTGCTCGGTGTAGGCTTTCTCCAGGTGCAAAAGCGCCCTGGGCGTCCTGAGCTAGATATTGTACGCTTGGCCCCGGGCCTGGACACGCCTCGTGGGCACCCGGCCATCTGGGAAAAGCTGCTCGCCCACCACAACGCGGTGGCTGCCCAGCAGCAGATCGCCCGGATTTATGTAGATGTCCCCGACCAGCCCCTGCCCGTCCATACCTTCAACCACGTTGGATTTCGCACCTACACGCGCCAGACCATCTGGCGCTTGACCGCGTTCGACGCGGCGGGGGTCATCCCAGAGGCAGGCGAGGCCATCCGGCCGCAAAGCCGTCTGGACGAATGGCCCTTGCAGCAGTTGTACAGCCGGACGGTGCCCGAGACGGTGCAGGTGGCCGAGGGAATGCATACCGACCAGCCCGTCAAGCCGCCGATTCTCGACTGGTGGTATGCCGGGACGTATAGCAGCTACGTGTTGGAGCGGCGCGGCGAGATCGTGGGCGCGGTGCAGATCGCCCAGGGACAGGGGGGCTATTGGCTCCAGTTGTGGGCCGATATGTACGACCCCAACCCCTCGGTGGTCCACCAGTTGTTGCGCTATGCCCTGAGCAAGGTGCGGCGCAGCGCCGTCTCCCAGCCGGTCTATATCGGCGTCTGTGACTATCACGGTGGGCTGGGCGCCATTCTGTCCGACTATGGCTTTGCCCCGTTCACCGACCGGGCCAAGATGGTCAAACATGTGCTCCAATGGGTGCGAGAGCCGGCGCTAGAGATGACGCCGCTGCGCGAGGCGGCGCCCCATGCCGTCACCGCGCACTTTACCATGCCCATGCGCCCGCCGGTGCGGCTGCGCCAACGGGTGGTGGCTTATCGGCCCAAATGATAGTAGATGCGTGACGGATACAGAGATGAGTAGGGGATGCGGCCATGTAGGAACGATTTCGCCTTGGGCATCGTCTTATAGGCATGATAACTAAACATAAGATGACACCATTCACAAGGGACCAATCATGAGGGGACGCCCTGGCAATGGGCGCCCTGTCCCAACGGGAAGCAGTAAGCGTTTGTGGAAAGCAGAGGACCGAACTATCAAGCGAATGAGTACAGTTCAGCCAACCGACCCGTTGACGAAGCATTCAACGAAGCATCGTTTTGTACAGTTTGACCAGAGACCGGACGGCCAAGCGGCCGTTGACGATGCCAATATGACAACTCTACAGATCACCGACGACCTAGATTTGCTCCTGGCTATCCTGCCCGAACGGATCCGCGCCGCCTTGCAGCGCGAAAACCGGCCGGCCGACTTGATCGAGGTAGTCATGGACCTGGGACGCCTGCCCGAGGCTCGCTTCACCAACGGCGAGCTGTATCTGAGTGATCGGGAGGTCACGCTGGAGGACCTCCAGTCGGTCATCGGGCAGATCGGCAGCTTTGGCGCCGACAACCGCGCCGGTATTGAGCGCACCCTGCATCGCATCTCCGCCATTCGCAACCGCCGCGGGGACGTGATCGGGTTGACCTGCCGCGTCGGTCGCGCCGTCTATGGCACCATCGAGATCATCAAGGATATTGTCACCAGCGATAAGAGCATCCTGCTCTTGGGGCGTCCTGGCGTCGGCAAAACGACGCTGCTGCGCGAGGCCGCGCGTGTGCGCGGCGACCAGAAGCGTGTGGTGATTGTGGACACCAGCAATGAGATCGCCGGCGACGGCGACATTCCCCACCCGGCCATCGGTCGCTCGCGCCGGATGCAGGTGCCGGAGCCGGCGCTTCAGCATGAGGTCATGATCGAAGCTGTGGAAAACCACATGCCGGAGGTCATCATCATTGACGAGATCGGCCGCGAGTTGGAGGCGATCGCCGCGCGCACGATTGCCGAGCGCGGCGTCCAGCTTATCGGCACGGCCCACGGCAACTCGCTGGAAAATCTCTTGATGAACCCAACCTTGAGCGATCTGGTGGGCGGGATTGAATCGGTGACGCTCTCCGATGAGGAGGCCCGCCGCCGCGGCACCCAAAAGAGTGTGCTGGAGCGCAAAGCGCCGCCGACCTTCAATGTGCTGATCGAAATCCAAGACCGCCAGCGCATGGTCATCCACCATGATGTCGCGGCCTCGGTAGATGCGCTGCTGCGCGGCCGCCCGCTGATCCCGGAGGTCCGCTATGTAGATGAGGCGGGCGAGGTCCATATCGAGCGGGGCAGCGACGTCAGCCGCGTCAGCCACTTTGCCGACGCCGGCTATGAGCGCGGGCGCAGACGCCGCGACCGTGACTGGGGCGATAGCCGCGCCGAGGTCTCACCCGGCGGCAGGCTCAGCAACGGCTACAATGGCGACAGCCGGAAGCGAGAGCCGGAAAGCGACTGGAGCAGCGTCGGCCAGCTTGAGGAGGAAATGAGCGCAACTGCCGGCGAGGGAGACATCGAGCCTCCGGCGCGCAAGACCCTGCGCATCTTCCCGTATGGCATCGGCCAGAACCGGCTGCGCGCCGCCGCCGCCAGCCTCAACGTGCCGATCCAGATCGTGGACAACCTTGCCAGCGCAGACCTGGTCATGACGCTCAAGAACTACTATCGCCAGCAGCCTCAGCCTCTGGTGGACGCCGAGCGCCGCAACGTGCCCATCTACATCCTGCGCAGCAACACTGTCACGCAGATGGAGCAGTGTCTGGCGAACATCTACCATATTCCGAGCGAGCCGGTGGATGTCTTTACCGAGGCCATGCGCGAAACCCAGGAGGGGATCCAGCGGGTGCTCAACGGCGCGCCCGATGCCGAGCTACAACCGCGCTCAGCGGCGATCCGCAGCCAGCAACATCAACTGGCCCGCGCCGCCAACCTGGTGAGCCACAGCTATGGCCGTGAACCGTTCCGGCGGG
>DATLZJ010000242.1:0-2094 GCA_035574055.1 Caldilineaceae bacterium | reverse complement strand
GGTCATCACCCCGCCTCAGCGCGCCACCGGGCTGCCCCATCCGGCGATCCTCGTCGCCGCCGATATCGCCAAAGTGGATGTGGTCTATGTGGCCGGCGGCGCGCAGGCGATCGGCGCGCTGGCCTTTGGCACCGAGCGCATTGGCCGGGTAGACAAGATTTTTGGCCCCGGAAGCCTCTTTACCACGCTTGCCAAACGCCAGGTCTACGGGCTGGTGGGCATTGACGGGCTGCCGGGACCGACCGAGACGGTTGTGATTGCCGATGAGAGCGCCGACCCGGCGCTGGCCGCCGCCGACCTGCTGGCCCAGGCCGAGCATGATGTGCTGGCCTGTGCAATTCTGCTCACGCCCAGCCTGCCTCTGGCCGAAGCAGTGCAGGCCGCGGTGATGGCGCAGATGGAAAGTCTGGAGCGAGCGGAGATCATCGCCGGCTCGCTGGCCCAGGGCAGCGGGATCGTCGTCACCCCTTCGCTGGCCGAGGCCTTTGCGCTGGCGAACGCGTATGCGCCGGAGCACCTCTGCCTGCTGGTCAAGGACCCCTGGAGCCATCTCGGCGAGGTTCAGAACGCGGGAGGCGTCTTTTTGGGCGAGCGCAGCTTTGAGGTCTTGGGCGATTATGTGGCCGGGCCAAGCCATGTGATGCCAACCGGCGGTACGGCCCGCTTCGCCAGCCCGATCAATGTGCTGGACTTTGTCAAGCTGATCAGCGTGGTGGGGCTGAACGAACGGGCGTTGCAGGCGATTGGGCCGGCGGCGGTGACGTTGGCCCGGACGGAAGGGCTGACGGGCCATGCCGCCGCGGTGACACGGCGGTTGGGCGACGGCCCCAACGGCGAAGGGCGGTGAATCATGGGCGACCACGCAGGGCCGTCTGTGCCTATCCGTTCCTTTGAGGCGCGCACCTTGTTGCGACCGGAGGTCGCGGAGCTGGAGGAATACACTCCGATCCAGCCCTTTGAGGTGCTCAGTAAACGGTTGGGCATGGCTGCCGACCGGATCGTCAAGCTGGATGCCAACGAGAACCCCTATGGGCCTGCGCCCGCGGTGCTGGAGGCGCTGGCCGAATACGCCTATTATCATATCTACCCCGATCCGGAGCAGAGCGAGCTGCGCACGGCCTTGAGCGCGTATGTGGGCGCGCCCGCCGACAACATCCTGCCCAGCCACGGCGCAGATGAGATGCTGGACTATCTCTGCCGCCTCTTTCTGCGGCCCGGCGACGCCATCATTGACTGCCCGCCGACCTTTGGCATGTACAGCTTTGACGCAGGGCTGGCCGGCGGGCGGGTGGTGGAGGTCTGGCGCACGGCAAGCTATGACATTGATGTGCCTGCCGTCGAGGCCCACTTTGCCGAGGCTGCGCCTGCCGATGCGCCCGGTCGGATCAAGCTGCTCTTCCTGACCTCGCCCAACAACCCGACTGGCAACTGGCTGTCCAGCGAAGACCTGCGCCGGCTGCTGGCCCTGCCGGTGCTGGTCGTGCTGGACGAGGCGTATGTGGAGTTTGCCGACGAGCCAAGCCGCGCGCCCTGGGTGCTGGAATATGACAATCTGGTCGTCCTGCGCACCTTCAGCAAGGCGGCTGGCATCGCCGGGCTGCGGCTGGGCTACGGCGTCTGCCCGACCTGGCTGATGGCCCAGCTTTGGAAGTTCAAGCAGCCCTACAATGTCAACGTCGCGGCGACGGTGGCGGGGCTGGCCAGTCTGCGCCACATCGAGCAGATTCAGGAGGTGGTCGCCAAGATCAAGGCCGAGCGGGCGCGGCTCTTTGCCGGGTTGGAGCAGATCCCCTATCTGCGCCCCTATCCCTCCCAGTCTAATTTCATTCTGTGCGATGTGCTTGGCGTGGAAGGCAGGGCCGTCAAGCTGGCGCTGGAGCAGCAGGGAATCCTGGTGCGCCACTATCGCAAGCCCCGGCTGGAGAACTGCATTCGCATTTCGGTGGGCCGGCCTGAGCAGACCGACCGGCTGCTGGCGGCGCTCCGCGCCCTGCGCTTTTAGCCGGTCCATCCATCCAAGCAAGCGCCATCAAAGTAACTATCAGGGCAAGGAGTCCGGTGTGTTTGATATTCTGATTCGCGGTGGGGAGGTCA
>DATLZJ010000241.1:0-4714 GCA_035574055.1 Caldilineaceae bacterium | reverse complement strand
GGCCGTTGCCTGGGCGCGCCAATTCAGCTCACCTTCGGCGCTGCACCGGGAGCGGCAGATGGCTGCCACGGCGGCAGCCGGTGAATACCTCGAGTTGGTGGCAGAGGCGATGGCCTTTGGGCATCCTGCGCAGCATTGGCTGGATCAACCGACGGCCGGCGCGGTGGGCTAGACGGTTGTGATATTGCCTGTGATCGGGCGCGTGGCCGGTGGGCGGCTGCGCGGCGCGTAACAGGCGATCAGCGGTTAGGCATCGGCAGGCGCACAAGGTAAGATAGGCGAGGCAGATAGGCCAACCAAATGAGGGAAGGACGGCCACCGCTAGGCGGCCGGCTTTCTCTTTTTCTGGTTAGGTTTCTGGTTGGTCCGGCTTTGATGCACCGTTCCGGCGTGAACTACATAGGGGAGGTCATCTCATGGCGCGGCTGCTGCGAGGGGAATTCTACTACGGTTGGGTGGTGGTGGCGGTCACGGCGCTGACGCTGATCGTCTCGGCGGGGATACGCTCGGCGCCGGGCGTCATGCTGTTGCCCCTCCAGGCGGAGACCGGCTGGAGCTTGAGCGTGATCTCCTTTTCGGTCTCGCTGGGGTTGCTCCTCTTCGGCTTTAGCGGCCCCTTTGGCGGCGCATTGATGGACCGCTTCGGTCCCCGGCGGCTGATGATCGCAGGGCTGGCGCTGGTGGGCGTTGCCCTGATTGCCAGCGCGCGCATGGCGGCGATCTGGCAACTGTATCTATTCTGGGGCGCGCTCAGCGGCATGGGCACGGGGTTGAT
The DNA here is from genome assembly GCA_035574055.1 of Caldilineaceae bacterium. Taxonomy (GTDB): domain Bacteria; phylum Chloroflexota; class Anaerolineae; order Caldilineales; family Caldilineaceae; genus QEUY01. The sequence goes on along the minus strand of DATLZJ010000241.1, from coordinate 3,939 downwards.
GGCGAGTGTACTGGGCGCGACGGTGGCGAGCCGCTGGTTTGTGGCGCGCCGCGGGCTGGTGGTGGGCATCTTCGGCGCGGCCACTTCCGCTGGCCAGCTGATCTTTGTGCCGCTGTTGATGCAATGGGTGTTGAGCCTGGGCTGGCGCACAACCCTCTTGCTGTTGGCAGGCGTGATGGCCCTGTTGCTGGCGCCGATCTTGCTGTGGATGCGCGATGACCCGGCGGAGGTGGGCCTGCGTCCCTACGGCGCGGCGCCACAGCCGGCCGGCCCGGCGACAGCGCCGGCAGAGCCACAGGAGGGCACGGTTGCGGTCATGGGCCGGGCCGTTCGCACGAGCGAGTTTTGGCTGCTGGCCGGCACCTTCTTCGTCTGCGGCGTTAGCTCCAACGGATTGGTGGGCACCCACCTGATCCCCTATGCGGTGGATTGCGGCATTGCCGCAGGGACGGCGGCAGGCATGTTGGCCTTGATGGGCTTGATGAACTTTGTGGGCACTATCGGGTCGGGCTGGCTGACCGACCGCTATGACCCGCGGCGCTTGTTGGCGATTTACTATTCGTTCCGCGGGCTGTCGCTGCTCCTGCTGCCGGCGATCACCACGCCGGTTGGGTTGGGCTTTTTTGCCGTGCTCTTTGGCCTGGACTACATCGCCACCGTGCCGCCGACGGTGAGCCTGACCGCGGACACCTTTGGCCGCCGCCATGTGGGCACAGTCTTTGGCTGGGTCTTCTGCGCCCACCAGATCGGCGCGGCCCTGGCCGCCTGGGTGGGTGGGGTGGTGCGCGAGACGGCAGGCGACTATGCGCTGGCCTTTATCGCTGCCGGGGTGCTGGCGGGAATGGCGGGAATGCTGGCGCTGCGCATCCGGCGGCAGCCCATCGCGGCGCCGGTTGTCCCAGCAGCGGCGTGAGCATGGCTCTGTCCAAGACTTGAGTTTCAGTCGCGTATCGGGCAAACTAATGGTAGGAAGCTCTACCGCCGGAGAGGATAGCTTGCCCGATGCGCACGATTTTGTGGGACCTAGACGGCACCCTGGCCGATACGGAGGCGCTCCATTTCCGCGCCTGGCGGGAGACGCTGGCCGCCTATGGCGTCTCCTATTCCTATGAGGAGTTTATCGCCGGCTTTGGCCGCACCAACCGTGCGGTCATCTCGGCGCTCATGGGGATCGCCCCGGATGACCCGTTGGTGGCAGAGCTTTCGCTGCGCAAAGAGCAGACCTACCGTAGCCTGCTGGCCGAGTCTGCGCTCACGCTGTTGCCGGGCGCAGCGGAATGGCTGGAGCGTTTTCGTCAGGCTGGCGTGCGCCAGGTCATCAGCTCTTCCGGCCCCATGGCGAACATCGTCGCCACCGTGGCCAAGCTGGACATCGGCGACTATTTCCTCAGCCTGATGTCGGGCGCGACGCTGGCGCGGGGCAAGCCGGACCCCGCCATATTTCTCCACTCAGCGGCCGCCGCTGGCGCGCCCCCGGCGGCTTGCCTGGTCATCGAAGACAGCATCCACGGCATTGAGGCGGCGCGGCGGGCCGGCATGGGCAGCATCGCCATCGGCAAACTGGCGACCCACGCGCTGCTCGAAGAACGGCTGGCCGCGGTTGCCGGGCCGGCCTGCCTGGCGGTAACGCGCCTGGACGGGCTGACCTGGGACCAGTGTGAAAAGCTCTGGGAGAGCGCCAATGGCCGGCACGATACCGTTTAAGGACCACTCCGAGGAACCATCCGGCGGCGCCCTGGCGCAGGCGGAACCGCAACTTTCCGGACAGTTCACCACGCGCGACGGCTATCCGCTCTCCTACCGGCTGATCCGCGCCGCCGACGCCCGTCTGCTGATTGACCTCTTTGACCGGCTTTCGCCGGAGAGCCGGCGGCGGCGGTTTCACGCCAATCTGGAGCATCTGAGCGGCGAGGCCAAATGGGAACGCGCCAGCGCCCTGGCGAATGTGGATAACCGGACGCTGGGCGGCGCGGTGCTGGCAATTGAGCGGGACGCCGACGGCTGCGAGCAGGTGGTGGGGGTGGCGCGGCTGGCGCGCCCGCCCGACCAGCCGCACAGCCCCGAGGCCGAAGTGGCTGTGGTGGTGCGTGATGACTTCCAGGGGCGAGGCGTGGGCAGCGAATTGCTGCGGCGCATGGCGCGGCTGGCGCAACAGATGGGCGTCCGCACCCTCGTCGCCGAGATCGAGGCAGACAACGAGGCGGCGCTGCGCCTCTTTCGCGGGCTGGCGCTGCCCGCCGAGACCACGGCCCACCGCGGCCTAGTGGTGATGCGCATCCAGACGCCCGGCTAGCGGGCCGCCAGGATCGCCGTGCGAGACACATTATTTTCGTGGGCTTTGGATGCCGCTTACATTCACAATGCCGGGCAGGCTCTATCCTGGATAAGCGCCGCCATTCGCAGGATCGGCATCAAGCGAGCCGGGACGGCCGCGCAGGGAAAGACATGTGGAGGTAAGGGGTGAGCGATGGGCCAAATCCAGGGTGAGCCGGTGAACAGTGGGCCGACGCGGCGCTCGTTTTTGCGCCGCCTTTTTGGCGTTCCGGCGGCGCTGGTTGTCGCCGCCTGCACCGGGCGGATGGTGGACAGCACGGGCGAGCTGCCCGCCGGTCAAGCGCATCCGGCCGCCGCGCCCTCGCTGACGCCCACGCCCGCCTGCGGCGATGACGATGACGACCCGACCCCCGCCCAAACCGAAGGCCCCTATTACACCCCCAACACGCCGCAGCGTACCTCGTTGCTGGAGCCGGAGATCAGCGGCGAGCGGCTGGTGCTGGCGGGCTATGTGCTGACGACCGATTGCAGGCCGGTGGCGGCGGCGCTGCTGGACTTCTGGCACTGCGACGCTCAGGGCATCTACGACAACGTGGGGTACAAGCTGCGCGGCCACCAGTTCAGCGACGAGACCGGGCGCTACACCCTGGAAACCATTGTGCCCGGCGTCTATCCGGGACGCACGCGCCACATCCACGTCAAGGTGCAGGCCCCCAACCAGCCGGTGCTGACCACCCAGCTTTACTTCCCCGGCGAGCCGGAAAACGCGCGCGATAGCATCTACCGGCCCGACTTGGAGATGGCCTACGAGGACACCCCCGACGGCAAAGCAGGAAGCTTCAATTTCGTGCTGGCGATCTGAGCCTCATCCAACCCGAAAGTTCCCCGGTCTACGCCCCGGCGGGCATAGGCTGCTCGGTCAGAGGGACCGGCGCCGCCCCTTGCCGTCCCGCAGCATCGTTAGCCCCACCACTAAACCCCTTCTGTAAGCCTTAGCGCCTCGTCGCCGGGTCCACCATCTATTCCGCCTCTACAAAAGGTCCATTGCCAGAAAGAGCCGCCCAGCAGAGCGGCTTGGTCATGTACTGGGCCAAGAATGAGCGCAAAGCGAGCAGCTTTTGGTCTCGAAACCGGTAAAGCAAAGTCCTAGAGTGAAGCTACCGCTAACAACTGCGAGAGAAATTCTCTAGCCATTTGCAGCCGGAAAGGACGATCCGATGAGCCTTGTTGTGATTGCCCTGCCGAGACTTGCCCCCTCGCGACCTACCCAGCGGGCCGGGCTGCGGCCCCTTGTCCTGAGTCTGATCTGTGTGCTGGGCGTGCTGGCCCTCTTGCCCAGGCCGGCCTACGCCCACCCAATGGGCAACTTTTCCATCAACCGCTACAGCCGGCTCACCGTGGGGATGGACCAAGTCGGCCTGCTCTACATTGTGGACATGGCTGAGATCCCCACCCACGCCGAGCGCACGGCCATGGACGCCGACGGCGACGGCGCCGTCAGCGCCCAAGAGGAGCGTCACTACCTGGAGCGCATGGCCGCGGCCTTGCCGGAGCAGCTTACCCTCCAGATTGACGGCGCGGCGGCGAGCTGGACACCCGTGGCGCGGCGGCTGACCTTCCCACCCGGCCAGGCGGGCCTGCCTACGCTGCGGATGGAGCTAGCGT
>DATLZJ010000240.1:0-2011 GCA_035574055.1 Caldilineaceae bacterium | reverse complement strand
GCCGATTGTGGACCGCACGGCGGTTGCCTTTGCGCGCGAGTTCTATGGCGCTTGGGCGGCGGGCGAGCCAATTGACAGCGCACTGGCCTACGCCCGCCGCCTCTTCAGCGCCAACGGGGCCGGCGCTGCCGCCGACTGGGGCATCCCCGTCCTCTATATGGGACCTGTCGAGGGCTTACGGCTGGAGCTGGAGCAACCTCGCCCGCGTTGGCCTTGGCCGTTCCTTGCCGTCCGCTGGCTTGTCACGGGCGCCATTGCCCTGCTGACCCTGCTCAGTCTCCTGCTGCTCGACCTGCCCGGCGTCGTCCAGGCCGCACGCACCCAAGTGCCGATCATCAGATGCCGCTATCCCTACCCCATGCACGCCGGCTTCAATGTGGCCGTCGCCGAATTTGGTCGCCTGGAGCCGGATTCACCCCCAAAACGCTACGATTTAGCCGTTCAACATACTAACGAGCTGAAGAGCCAGCTTACCCACGAGCTGAACGCGCTCCTTCAGGAGTTAGGGGGGGAGTCGGTTGCCTTTCAGGTGGAGAGCTATTGCATGATCGGGGGCGCAACCGAAAGGGAGCAGACTGAGGCCGCGGCCTGGCTGGCCGGCGCCACTCATGCCGACCTCGTCGTCTACGGCTATCTGGTTGGCCCAGGCGAAGGCAGCGGCGTTCAGATCCGCTTCTATTCCAATAAACCTGACTGGACCTGGTCGGAGCTTTTCGACGGCACGTGGCTGGCCGCCTCCGAGCGGCTGAACTGCACCGATGGCTGCTTGAGCCTGGCCTTGGGCAACCGTGTCAAGGCGCTCTCCCGCCTGACCGCGGCCATGACCTACTTCTTTGCCGCCGTTCCCTGTCGCGAATACCTCAACCCCATCGCCGCCTGCCGCGCCAATCTCGACCAGGCCCTGCGCGTACTCAACGAAGAGGACATTACGAATGATGACGACCGCGTGCTGAGCCGGTGGAGCGGGCGCGGCAAGGAGGTCGTGCATCTCTTCCGCGGCGGCATTTACCTGGAGCGGGCCATCCGCCACAGCCTGGACCCGCGGCTGGCCAGCGGCGACCGCGAGCAGATGCTGGCAGCCTGGGAGCCTGCCCTGGCAAACTTCGAGGCGGCGCGCGCCGAATTCGAGCAAGCCACGCAGATCAATCCCCTCTATTCGCGCGCCTATATCGGTCTCGCCCTGACCGATTACAGCCAGGGCTATCTAGGCCCGCGCGCCAATTTCCAGCTTATCGAGCGCGCCATTGCCCAATATGACCAGCTCTTGGCCCCACCGGAGGGGCAGACCGCGCCTTTTGAAAAACCGGAAGGCGCGTTTGTAGACCTCAAGCTCTACTACAACCGCGCCATAGCCCACTACAGCAAGTTTTTCCTGCTCGGCGATGAGGCCGCAGCCCAGCAGGCCCAAGCCGATCTGGAGGCCGTGACTCGCGAGTTCGTCGCCTTGGCTGCCGCCCAAGACGCCGAAAACGCCGGCCTGCTTTGCGCCTGGACAGGGCGCTTCTGTGCAGCTCCCCCCGACCTGCCGCGCGCGGTGCGTGAGCTGGCCGCTCGCAGTTACTATTTTCTGGGCGCGCTCCACCAACACGCAGGCCGCACGCCCGTGGCCATTGACGCCTATACCCAAAGCATCGCGCTCACCAGCGACCCGGAGACCGCGGCGGTCGCTCGCTATGCCCTGGGCCGCCTCTATGAGGAGACCGGTGAGCCGGCCCAGGCCCAGGCGGTGTACGTTCAGTTGTGCCAGGCGATCCGCACGTGGGATGGCATCCAGGGTTGGCAGGAACCGGCCATTGCCCGGTTGGTTGCGCTGGGGGCCAGCGAGGCAAAGGAGGAATGTACATGAGCCGTAAACTACAAACGCGTTGGCGACGCCTGGCCTGGGGCACGGTTTTGATCGCCCTGCTTACCACCTTTGCCGGATTTCACGCAGGGGCGGCGCCATTGGCGGCCCAGGCCACTTGCACCCAGTTCCAGCAGGTCACAACGCCCTTCGACAACAGCAACGGCG
>DATLZJ010000239.1:0-4751 GCA_035574055.1 Caldilineaceae bacterium | reverse complement strand
AGCGCCGGATCGAGCGCGGTGTTCGGTTGCGCGCCATGCGCCCTATTCCTCATGAGTGATGGTATGAGAGATGGTGCGCTCGTTCGGAGACTCAGATACAACCGGCGGCGGAGACGCCTGGGACTTCCCGCCTGGAGCGCGTCGCGGTTTCAAGGCCGAGCGGCTGACCTTAGGCGCCAACACCCGCCAGTCTACCAGCCACTCCATAACTAGCCCAACCACGACACCCGCCGCCAACCCTGCGATGAATTGCATCATAGCGTCATTATAGCAGACAATGGCTGCATTTCGCCATGCGTCTAAATTCTTGCATCAGAGACCAAGGGTTAAGGTTCTCAGACCGACTCCGAGAGAGCCGAGGAGAGCGCTTGCCGGCGTGGGTCGGCCACCCCCAAGAAGAGCCAAACCAGCGCGGCCCCGCCCACCAGCGCGCTCGCGCCGAAAAGCCAAGTGTAGCCCAACGTCGCGATCCAGCCGCCCAACAGAGGCGCCAGCCCGCTCGCTACCCCGACTGCCGTGTTGGCAATCCCCACATAGCTCGGCCTGCGCTCCGGCGGCGCAAACTCCAGCGCGATGAGAATTCCGGATACTATATTCACGCCCACGGCAAAGCCGATCAAGGCATAGACCGCAACCATGCCCTCGGCCACCGGCGTCACCAAGGCAATGGTGAAGCCGGTCACCTGAGCAGCGCCGCCCATCAGCAGCGGCAGCTTGTGCCCGCGACGGTCGGCAATGAGGCCGGCCAGCAAGTTGCCCACCGTCTGGCCTAAAAGCAGGACGGCCGTGTACACGCCGACAACCGCATCCGGCACATCCCACCGCTCCACCGTGATCACGGTGACAAAGCCGGACCCCATTGTGCCCAGCACCAGCAACATACGTGCGCCGAGATAGCTGCGAAAATTGTGGTCTTCACGGATGATGGCCGCCATACGCGCCCACCGGTTGGCGCTCGTGCTTGGCTCGCGATGGCCGGCCTGCAGCGGCTCGCGCACAAAAGCAAGCGCCGCCCAGCTCAAGGTGATCGCCACGGCTGCAATACTGAAGAGCACCACGAAATTGAACGGGTAGGCAAGCTCGCGTAGCAGCCAGCTACTCAGCCCGGCCCCTAAAGCGGCAGCCCCGGTGCCGGCAAAGGTGGTGAACCCGAAGAGCCAGCCCCGCTTCTCCACCGGAAAGCAACGGGCCAGCAGGTCCTGCCACGCGGGGCCGATCATGCCTGCGCCGAGGCCATGCCAGGCATAGCTCACGATAAAGAGGGTCAGCGCCGCCATTGGATAGTCGGCGGCAAAATAGGCCGCCACCGGCCATAGCCAGACCGGCAACCGCTCCAGGAAAAAACCTGCATTGATCACCACGGGCTTTTTCCGGTCCAGCCGCTCGATCTGGTCTGCCGTGAAGAGTTGGGGAATGTACCAGCTTGCCTGCGCGACCATGGCCACCAGCCCGATGACCAGCGGGTTGAGCGTGATCTTGCTGACGAACAGCGGCACAATCGTGCTGGATGAGACAAAGGCCAGGCCAAACCAGAAGGCCAGACCGTCCAGCACATTCACAACGAAATTCCAGCGGTAATTTCGCGTTGCCTCCAGCTCGACTTCGCGTGGCGGGCGGGCCGGCACAGGCTGGTCCAATAACAAGAGCCGGGACAGCAGGCGCTTTCGCAGGAACATGAAACCTACCTCGTTTCAGATCTCATCACAGGCGGCGGCCCTGGGCAACATGGGCAGGCGTATCTTTCCACTCTACCCGTGGGCCGCAGTCTTGGTCAAATCAGATGAAGTGCTCAAATCAAGCGCAAGGATTTGCTTACCTTATTTTGACCCCGCGCCAGGTCCATAGCATAATCCACTACCGGTCCAAGTTCTGCGCTTGGTCAATAGTTGCTCAATCGCCACCGTTATTGCCACCGTTATCGCCATCGTTGTGCTATGAACACACCCCATTCACCCAAATCACCCCGGTCGCTCCGCGCAAGACCGGCCCCCTATACCGACAAAATCTCCGTCGCCGATGGCGAGCCGGGCACATCGGCGCTCGCCGAGCCGCCGCCAAAACGCCGCACTCGCCTCGTTTCCGGCCCCTGGATTCTCATTTTTGGCTTTGCACTGATCATTGCGCTAGGCAGCATCCTGCTCAAACTGCCGATTGCCTCGACCACCGGAACGCCCCTGAGTTGGAGCGAAGCCATTTTCACCGCTACCAGCGCGACGACCGTTACCGGTTTAGCTGTGCGCAACACGGCCAACGACTTTTCTATGTTCGGTCAGGTGGTTATCCTCCTGCTGCTGCAGATCGGCGGCGTCGGTTTTGTCTCCCTAAGCGTCCTGCTCCTCCGGCTCATCGGCCGTCGCGTTACCCTCCAGACTCGCTTTCTTGTGCAACAAACGCTTGCTACCCATGAGCTGAGCGGGGTCCTGAACCTGGCTCTGTATGTCTTGGGCGTCACTCTCGCTCTGGAGGCAGCCGGCGCGCTCCTGCTCTGGCTGCGTTGGCGCACGGTCTACCCAGACGGCGAGGCGCTCTGGTATGCCATCTTTCATTCGATCAGCAGCTACTGCAACGCCGGCTTCGACCTTTTCAGCGGCACTGACCACGGCATCCTCTTCGGCTTTGGCACGGATTGGTACACGCTCTTGGTGCTTAGCATCCTGATCCTCTTGGGTGGCTTTGGTATCACGGTGATGTATGATCTCTGGAGCGCTAGGTCGCGTCGCCACTGGTCCCTCAACACCCGGTTCACCCTCACGCTGACTCTCTTGCTGACGACGGTGGGCTTTTTGTTGCTCTGGCTGGACCCGCGACTCCACCATGAGATTTACCCTGGCGCCTCATTGCTTGAGCGCGTCTCCGCCGGTCTGTTTACCATCATCTCGGCCCGCACCGCTGGGGTGACCATTCTTCCATTAGCCCAACTTAGCGAGGCGACGCAACTGGTGATCCTCCTGTGGATGTTCATCGGCGGCGCGCCCGCCAGTATGGCCGGGGGCGTCTCCACCAGCACGGTCGGTGTTTTGCTCTTTGCGGTCATTGCCACGGCAAAGGGCCATACCGCCGCGGTTGCTTTCCAGCGCACAGTGCCCACCGAAACCATCGCCAAGGCGGTTGCCATTATGACCGTTAGCACGCTGCTGGTCGTCGGCGTCAGTCTGATCTTGTCGTTAACGCTAGAGGCGGCGATCTTCCCTATCGGTTTTGAGGTAGTCAGCGCCTTCGCGAATGCCGGCTATTCCCTGGACTTCACGGGCACTTTGACTGATTTTGGCCGCTATCTCATCGCCTTTACAATGTTTTGGGGACGGTTAGGGCCGCTGACCATTGTGGTGGCTCTGGCCCAGTCGGAGCAGCCTACGTTGGTTCGCTATCCGGAGGAGCCGGTGATTTTGGGGTAGTGGTTTTTTTGTTGTGTGTGTGGGTGGTTAATTATGACTATGCGAAAACAATCCAGCGCCTCAAACGCCCCGCCTGAACAAACCCGTATCTTCCGGCGCACCGTCTCCGGCGACTTCCCCATCGGCTATATCGGCGCAGATGGGCGCATCTTTCGCTTGCGCTGGGATGAGGGCATTCCTATCGGGCGAGTTGACGCCGGCCGCGTCTATCGCGCCACCCAGCACGATGAGCGCGAGCTAGGCGCCTTCACCCCCGATGGCAGAGTCCACAGCCATGGCCTCTTCGAGGGCGGCCCCATCGGCTGGGTGGATCAAGAGGGTGTGGTCATCCAAGGTGGGCTGATCTTTGGCGAAGAAGAGGTTGGTCGCGTCGAGGGGCCGCAGCGCGCCGCCGCGGCCGCAGCCCTGCTCCTGCTCTTCCTGCCCGACGAGCAAGAGGCCGACAAACGCGCCAGGCGAGACTGACAGTGGCCTGATGATGGACGTGCCCGTCCTGCAACATAGCGACCTACAGACCCCACGCCTGCGCTTCCATCTGCGCCGCCGCGGCGACGCCGATGGCCTCCCTATGTTGCTCCTCCACGGCAGCTTCGCCTCAGGCCGTTGGTGGGAGCCGTTCCTGAGCATCCTCCCTACGGCCATCCTCGCCGTCGCCCCCGACCTGCGCGGCTGCGGCGCCTCCGACAAACCCGACGGCGGCTATGCCATCGAGGAGCAAGCGGAAGATGTCTGGGCGCTCGTCCAGGCCCTTCAATGGGACGAGTTTGACCTGGTAGGCCATGCCAGCGGCGGCGCCATCGCCGTTGAGTATGCACTGCGCCACCCCACTACCGTGCGGACGCTGGCGCTGGTGGACAGCGCGCCGGTCGAGGGCGTCTTCTCCCCGCTGGAAACGCTGCGCCTCCTGGAGCAGATGCGGACGGACCGGGAACTGTTGGCCCAGGCGCTGGCCGTGCTCATGCCAACCTTTCCCGGCAGCGCCAGCGACGGGTCGCCGGACGAACGCGCCTTTTTCCAACAGTTGGTCAGTGACGCCCAAGCCATGGCCCCTGCCGCCTTCACAGCGGTCGCCGAGGCCCTGGCTCGCTGGAACCGCTTTGGCGATGCTCGCCGCCTGACCATGCCGGCGTTGGTGCTCTGGGGTGACCAAGATGTAGTCGTTGACCGGGACGCCATGACCCGCACCCTGATCGCCATCCCCGGCGCAGCCAACATGGAGGTGTTGCGCGGCGTGGGCCACAGCCCAATGATCGAGGCGCCCGTGCGATTGGCCGAGCGCCTCATTGACTTCATTACCGATGATTTTGACGACTTTGACGAGGTGCGCCGCCAAGCGCAGTGAGCAGAGGGACGAGA
>DATLZJ010000238.1:0-2083 GCA_035574055.1 Caldilineaceae bacterium | reverse complement strand
CACCCGCCTTTAGCACCACATATGCCTTCACCGTCTCCCCGCGCTTGGGGTCAGGGATGCCGGCGACGGCAGCCTCCATGATCTTGGGGTGCATGAAGAGCACTTCTTCCACCTCGCGCGGTACGATGTTGTAGCCGCTGGCGATGATCAAATCCTTCTTGCGGTCTACGATGTAGAAGTAGCCATCCTCGTCCATGCGGGCGATGTCGCCGGTGTGAAGTCCTCCGTCTTTGTCCAGGGTCTTGGCGGTCTCCTCCGGCTTGTTCCAGTAGCCCTTCATCACCTGCGGGCCGTAGATGACCAGCTCGCCCTCCTGGCCGGGGGGCAGTTTGGGGTAGTTGCCAGCGGGATCAGGCTCCAGCGCCACGATCTCAAAGCGAGTGTTGGGAATGGGCAAACCGATGGAGCCGATGCGCCGCTCGCCGTTGATCGGATTGGCCGAGGCGACGGGCGACGATTCGCTGAGGCCATACCCCTCCACCAGCCGCCCGCCTGTCAACTGCTCAAAGCGGTTCGCCAGCTCTACGGGCAGCGTCATGGCCCCACTGAGACAGGCTTTGATCGAGCGCAGGTCGAACTCGGCCACACGCGGGTGGTTGACAATGGCGTTGTACATGGGCGGCACGCCGGGGTAGAGGGTAATTCGCTCATGGCTGATCACCTCGATAATATGGTCCCGGTTGCGCGGGTCGGGCACCAGGATCAGCTCTGCGCCAATCGCCAGCGCAAGCAACATGCCCACGGTCATGCCGTAGACATGGAAGGCAGGCAGCGCGCCGAGCATCTTTTCTTTGCCCGGCTCCACGCTGGTGAACCAGGCTTTCATCTGCTCGACATTGGCGACCAGGTTGCGGTGGGTCAGCATGGCCGCTTTGGGGACGCCGGTGGTGCCGCCGGAGTATTGGAAGAGGATCACATCCTCGGCGTTGTAGGCCGGCGGGGTGGGCTTCCCCGGATAGCGGCGGAGCAGCTCATCGAAGTGATAGATGTCGGGCGCCGGAGGCACATTGACCATCATGCCGCCGGCGCGCACCTGGCGCTCCACCAGGCTGCGGAAGGGCCAGCTCAAGGTGTCGGGGATATCGGCCAGGATGACCCGCTCGACCGCCGTCTGGTTGCGAATCTGGGCCAGCCGTTGGTACAGCCCGCTGAGCATGACGATGGTCTCTGCGCCGGAATCCTGGAGCTGGTGCTGTAGCTCGCGCGGGGTGTAGGTGGGGTTGGTGTTGACGACGATGGCGCCGGCCTTGAGCGCGCCGAAGTAGGCGATGACCTGCTGGGGAATGTTGGGCAGCATGATCGCGACCCGATCCCCTTTCTGGACGCCCATCGCCTGGAGCGCAGCCGCAAAGTGATCGCTGGCGTCATTCAGCTCGCGATAGGTGAGCTTAGACTGGATCACCAGGCCAAACTTGAGATATTTCAAAACCATGCGGACCGCCACCTGGTTGGGATAGGCGGCGGCGCTGTCCTCTAAAATCCGATAGAGCGGAATGTCGGGAATGTCCACCATCGCCGGCACACCCGGCTCATAGTGGGCGACCCAGGGCGGTGTCGTTGTCATCATCTCTCCTCGCTGAGAGCAGCCAGCAATGGGGTGGAGTCCATTGGTCCGGGAGCAGGGCGCCGGTCTCTCGACCGGTTGTATCTTCCAGTATACCATACCATCATTGAAACAATCATCGAAGGATCATGCCTACCTTTGACATCTGCTCCGCGCAGGCATATACTCAGCACGCACATCCCTCCAGCCGGCGCTGTTCTCTGCCGCCGCCGGCGACGTTTGTGGAATTCCTGTGGAACCCGCAAGGACAAGAGGGTTGGTTGTAGAAACGTATGAGGCGCTGCGCCAACAGGTAGATGCGTTATTGGCCGGCTGATGGTCTCGACGAACTGATCCGCAACAGAATCCGGAGCGAACGCTTATGCGAATGACGCGACTCTTTTTCCAGACCTTGCGCGAGGTGCCGGCAGAAGCCGAGATCGCCAGCCACCGCTTGTTGCTGCGCGCCGGGTTGGTCCACCCCATCGCCGCGGGCATTTTCGATTATCTGCCCCTGGGCCAGCGCGTAAAGCACAAGAT
>DATLZJ010000237.1:0-2637 GCA_035574055.1 Caldilineaceae bacterium | reverse complement strand
GGAACTGCGCCGCGAGCAGCCTGCGCACAAGCGGTACGTCAGTCTCCACTTCGTCCACATGCATTTTCCTAGCCGCCATGAATCATCTCTTCTGTCACTCACTTGATGCCGGCTACATTTTGCCAGAATTTGGGACGAAGTCTGAATCCCATCTACGCAAGACGAGCCGGTTGTCTTATTTGGCCGCATCCATCACGCGTGATACGATCGCGAATCGTGAACCTGTCTTGCCGCTTGCGTGTCCCGATTCCATCATACCGGTTCTTGCGCCGGCGCTTGGCCTGGCTGCCGCTAGGGGTCTGTGCCCTGCTCACCGTGGCGCTGCTCCTTGCCCCACACCGGCCCCTTCTCGCCGCGCCGCTGGCCCAGAGCGCAGGCGATCCGCTGGTGCTGGCCTTTTACTACACCTGGTACGACGAGAATACGTGGACTTATGACAAGTTGAGCGATCTGCCCGCAGAGCCGTATGCCAGCCGCGACCGGGGCGTCATGGGGCGGCACATTGACCAGGCCAAGCGGGCCGGCATCGACGCGCTGTTGGTCGCCTGGTATGGACCAGGCGGCGGCAACCAGACCGAGGGCAACCTAGCCGCCATGCTGGAGGAGGCAGGCGCACGGGGCTATAAGATCGGCGTCCTCTTCGAGACCAACTCGCCCTTCTTCGGCGGCGTCGGCGATGTAACCGCCGCGCTCCAACACCTCCTGAGCGTCCACGCCGCCCACCCCGCCTATCTGCGGGTGGACGGGCGACCGGTGGTTTTCTTCTGGCGGCCGACCCTCTACGGGGTGGAGACCTGGCGCACCATCCGCGCCCAGAGCGACCCCAACAACGCCGCCATCTGGATCTCCGAGGGGGTAGATACCAGCTACCTGGCCGTCTTCGACGGGCACCATCTCTACAGCAACACCTGGAACCCACCCGCCGACCTGCACGCCACTAACCAGAAATTCGCCTCACGCGTTGAGCAGGTCCGCCAGCAGAGCGGCGTCTACAAACTGTGGGTCGCAACGGTGATGCCCGGCTACAACGACATCAAGGTGCGCGGCGGCTTTGCCCGCGACCGCGAAGGCGGCAACTACTACGCGCAGTCCTGGCAGGCCGCCATCGCCAGCCGGCCCAACTGGATCGTGATCAACAGCTTCAACGAGTGGCCGGAAGGCTCGTACATCGAGCCAAGCGCTGCCTTTGGCGACCACTATCTGAACCTGACCGCCCAGTTTAGCGGGCAGTTCAAGAGCGGCGGCGGCCAGCCCGTCCAGTTGGCTGCCGTGGCCGCGGCGGCGCCCCCTGCACCGGCAGAACCGACGCCAGCGCCGGACGCGCCGACCGCCTTTGTCAATGCCGCCCTGGTCAACCTGCGCAGCGGCCCCGGCACCGATTTTCCCGTCGTAGGCCAGGTCGCGGCGGGAACCCCCCTCCCCATCACCGGCAGCGACCCCGCCCAACCGGAATGGTGGCAGGTGCGCCACGGCGACGGCGAGGCTTGGGTCTTTGGCCCGCTGGTTACAACCGGCGGGCCGATGGAGCAGGTGCGCCAGGTGACGGCGCCTCTGCCCCCCATGACTGCCGGCCATTCCACCGGCGATCTCGGTGATCAGGCCGGCGACAATGGTGTTGGCGTTTCCGCCGCTGAAGCCGGCGCGCCGCTCGTTGCGCCTACCACCGCCGCAACGATGTTAGCCGTGCCTCTGCCCGATTCTACGGTACAACCGCTGCTGCCCTATCTATCGCGCTGACAAGACAGGAGAGAAGCTCTATGCCGCCGCAAACTGCCCTGCGCGCCCTTCCGCTGGCCGACGCCATCGAGCGCATCCTGGTGGATGAGGCGACGCTTCAGAAGCGCGTCCAAGAGCTTGGCGCCCAGATCGCCGAGTTCTACCGAGGTCAAGACCTGCTGTTGATCTCGGTGCTCAAGGGCAGCATCGTCTTTATGGCAGACCTGATCCGCGCCATTTCCATTCCCCATGAGATAGACTTCATGGCGACCAGCAGCTACGGGGCCTCGGCGCGCACCAGCGGCGTTGTCCGCATCCTCAAAGACCTGAACAAATCCATTGAAGGGCGCAATGTGCTGATCGTCGAGGACATCATTGACAGCGGCCATACCCTCGACTATCTGGTGCGCATCTTGCAGGAACGCCAGCCCGCCAGCCTGCGCATCGTCACCCTGCTCGACAAGCCCGAACGCCGTGAGGTGGAGATTCATGTGGACTGGGTGGGCTTTTCCATTCCCAATGACTTCGTCGTCGGCTATGGGCTAGACTACAATGAAATCTACCGCAACCTGCCCTATATCGGCGTGCTCAAGCCGGATATCTACAAGAGTTGACGAGACCGGGCTGCGCGTGGCAGGAGGGAGATGGCTCCTGCGCCTCTGCCTCATGGCCTCCCTCCTGCTGGCCGCGGGCGGCGGCCTGCTCCACCTCAGCGCGCCAGCCCATGCCCAACCGGCCGCGGAGACGACCTATACGGTAGCGCCCGGCGATACCCTCTTTCTCATTGCCCAGCGCTTTGGGGTGCCGCTAGAGACACTGATCGCGGCGAACGGCATCACCAACCCCGACGTGATCGAGGTCGGCCAGGTCCTGGTGATCCCAACCGGCGCCGCTCCCGCGCCACAGGCGGATGTGGCGGTC
>DATLZJ010000236.1:0-3979 GCA_035574055.1 Caldilineaceae bacterium | reverse complement strand
ATGTTGAACTGGTACCAAAACATGCGCCAGGGCAGGCCGATGGCCCGCGCCTGGTCAAAGGCGGCGGCTGCGCCGGCATAGTCGCCCAATTCCACCAGACTGGTGCCCACATTGAAGTGAGCAAAGGGGTCATTGGGGTTCTGGGCCGCCTCGGTTTGGGCCGTCGCCAGCGCCTGCTGCCACATGGCTGCCGGCTCAAAGGCATCGCCGAGAATGGCCCGCACCACCGGCTCCCGGTCGGGCGGGTAGATCAGCACATAAGTCCGGTTAAAGACCTTCCAGAGGCTGTCCATCTCGGCGTAAGGCATATAGATGCCCTGGTAATTGGCCGGGTCCTCGCTCACCAGGTTGGTATGCACATAGGAATCGTAGGCGATCCAACGCTGGTTGGCGTCGTCGAAGCCGACCAGCAGCCGGTAATGGCCCATGCCGTCGTTGGGCTGCTCCTCCAACCAGGTCTCGATGAGCAGCGGAATGCCGTTGCTCAAGAACTGGCGGGCCAGGTCTGCGCTGCCGTTGGCGCGCACCTGCGCCTGGAAGCCCTGGCTGCGGGCATAGCCGGCCAGCTCGTAGGGGCTGACATTTTTGTCGTCGGGGAACTGGCGCAGCACCGCGCCGATGTCGGCCTGGCTCAAGGGGCTGCCGTAGTAGCTCAAGTTCATCGAGAGCGTCGCCGGCCCGCAGTTGTTCCAGGTCTGCCACTGGTGGCGGAAGCCGGTCAGTTGGACTGTAGATTGGAGCGGCTGCACGGGCGCGCTGGGTGCGAGCGGCGACGTTGCCGTCGCTGTCGGCAAGGCCGCCTGTACTGGAACAGTCGCCGGTGTGGGGGCCGGCGGCAGGGGCGTCGGTGGGGGCGGCGTCGCCGTGGGCGGAGGCTCGGTCGGCACAGGGGTTGGAGCAGCCGCCTGCCGCGCGGCCTGGGCGAGCGGCTCGGCTTGGCCCCCCGCAGCCTGGAGCGGCGTTACGCTCGGCTCGCGGAACGACCAGGGGGGCGGTCCAGCGCGCTCGACCGGATTGGCCGCCAGACCCAAGGCGGGCGGTTGAGCTTCCTGCCGGTCTGCGGCCTGGCGCGGCGCGCCGACGCCGGCAGCCAGCAAGGTACCAATTGCCAAGATCGCGATCACTGCGGTCGCCGTCAAGCTCAACGCGATCTGGAGCGCAGTGGGCAGCGAACGGCGCGGCCGGATGCGACGAACATCAGCCCGGCTCGATCCGCTCCGGATGCGATAGGTGTGGGTAGACCTGGAAAGACCTCGAGGGGCGCTGCCGGCCCTGGAAAAATCACCAGAAAATTCAGAAGCCATCTTGCTTGATGTAACGCCGGCGCAGGACGCCTAGTTCCGTTCCTGATTCGATGGTTATTCTATGGCGCATTCTATGCCGCGCGATCCGTGACGAATTGTACCACCCATGCTATACTCGGGCTACTATACAAAACATAGTACCACCCGCATCCTATAGGACCGCGCAGGCTCTGTCTAGTAGCACGCTTACAGCTTGGCGGTCATTTGCTTACGTTCGTTTCCGATTCGTGTAAGGATACTTTTCTGAAGGAACAGATTGGCTGAAGGACAGTGAGAGTGGCTCTTCGATTCAAACGCTTTAACAAGGCCCGGAAGGTTGTGGACTGATGACGACAAAGAGCATCCAGCCGGTCGAGCCGCGCGTGATCATGTACACCACCCGGTGGTGTGGCGATTGTTGGCGCGCAAAGCAGGTGATGGAGGCGATGCAGGTCCCCTACACCGAGATTGACATCAGCCACGACGAGGAGGCGACCGAGCTGGTCATGCGCCTCAACCGTGGCTACCGCAGCGTGCCGACTCTAGTCTTTCCCGATGGCAGCGTACTGACCGAGCCTCGGCCTAATGTGCTGATGCAGAAGTTGCAGGAACTGGCGGAATGACCCGATAAGCGGGACCTGGAGTAAAGCTCTAGGACAAAGACAGAGATGGCTCTTGCAGGACGCCTCTTTTGTACAGAGGCGTCCTGCATGGTCTGAACGTGAAAGCTAGATAGGGCGTTGCTGTATCGCCCGCTGCCATTCCAGTTGAGCGCGCAGCCCCTCGACGATGGTGGTTTGCGGGTCATAGCCGAGCAGACGGCGGGCCTTGCCGATGTCGGCCGCGGTGCGGCGTTGGTCGCCGGGACGGGCAGGGCCATAGGTAATGCGCGCCTGTTTGCCCGTCAGCTCTTGCAGGATCGCCAACACCTGGTTGACCGTCACCTCCTGGCCGCCGCCGATGTTGAAGGTTTCGCCGATGCTGCGCTCCGGCTGCGCAAAGGCCAGCAGCAATCCCTCTACACAGTCAGCCACATAGGTGTTGGAGCGGCTGTCGGCGCCGTCGCCATCTACTGTAATGGGTGCATCTTCCAGCAGGGCGCGGATGAAGATGTGATAACCCATGTCGGGCCGCTGGCGCGGGCCGTAGATGGAGAAGAGGCGCAGGACCGTGAGCGGCAGACCAAAGTTGGCGGCATAGGCCTGGCAGAGATGCTCGGCAGCCAGCTTGGTGATGCCATAGGGCGAGATGGGCGCCAGCGGCGCGCGCTCATCGCCGGTGGCGAAACGGCCATAGACCGACGAGGTGGAGATGTGCAGGAAGTGGCCGATCTGCGCCTGGCTGGCCGCCTCCAGCAGCCGTTGGGTCGCCAGGACATTGCAGGTCATATAGCTCTCGAACTCGCGCCAGCTTCGCAGCAGGCCCGCCTGCGCCGCCAGGTGAAACACGGCGTCTACGCCGTCGAGCAAAGGAGCCAGGTCGCCCGTGCGCAGATCGAGCTCATGGAAGCGGAATGCTTCGGCGGCGCGCAGACGGGCCAGGTTCTGCTCCTTGAGGGCGCGGGGGTAGTAGGGGATAAAGGCATCTACGCCCACGACGGTATGGCCGCGCGCCAGAAGGGCCTCGCTGAGATGGGAGCCGACAAAGCCCGCAGCGCCGGTGACTAGACAGGTCGCCATTCAGGTTCCCTTTGCAGATGGTTTGCTTAGATAGTGGCTCCAGAGCAAGCGCGCCGCGACAGCGCGCCAGGGCCGCCATGCCTCGGCCAACGCGGTGAGGGACGCGGGGCCGGGCCGTTGGGCCAGCCCCTTAACTTCCTGGGCGGCGACGGCCAGCGCCAGGTCGCCTGCCGGCCAGGCGTCGGCGCGGCGCAGGGCCATGAGCAGATAAATCTCTGCACTCCAGGGGCCGATGCCCTTGATGGCCTGCAAGCGGGCACGCGCCGCCTCGTCGTCGAGGGCGGCCAGCTCGGCCAGATCGAGTGTACCTGCAAGTAGCTCCTGGGCCAAATGGCGGGCATAGGCGCTTTTCTGGCGGCTAAAGCCGATGGCCTTAAGCGCGGCGTCATCCAGGGCCAGGAAAGCGGCCGGCGTCAAGGGGCTGGCCGCGGCCGCCAGGCGTGTATAGGCGGCGCGAGCCGAGGCCAGCGAAACCTGCTGCTCCAGGATGATGAGGATCAGCGTCTTGAAGCCGGGGGGCCTGGCCCAAAGCGGCGGCGGGCCGAGCCGCGCCAGCACGCCCCCCAGATCGGCATCGCGCGCGGCCAGCGCCTCCAGGCCGGCCTGCAAGGTTGTCTCGTCCAGCGCGTTGGGCAGGACCGGCAGCGCGTCCGAGGGCAGAAAGGTCATAGACGCCGCGTGACCAGGATCAGCCCGCTGGCCCAGGCCAGCTTGGTTGTGTGAAGGTCAGGCCGGCTCTCCAGATGGGCGATGAGAGCGGCGACCTTGGGTGCATGGTCCGCAGGCCAGTTGGCTTGGGGCAACATATCGTCAATCACGTAGAGGCCGCCCGGCGCCAGCAGGTTGAGCGCCTCTGCCAGCAGCCGGTACTTGCCTGGCCATGTGTCGGCGAAGATCAGGTCATAGGGGCCGCCCGCGTTTGCACTCCGCAGAAATTCGTCGCCATCCTGGAGCACAAAGCGGACGCGTGGGTCATTGCCCAGATGGTCGCGGGCGATCTGCTGGACGGCCGGGTCG
>DATLZJ010000235.1:0-5709 GCA_035574055.1 Caldilineaceae bacterium | reverse complement strand
CCGGCCGTTTGCCGCTGGCCGTTGCGATCTGGTTGATGGCATTGGGGAAGGTAACCACAGGGCTGGAAGCCTCCTCCTTACCGTCGCTGAGCAACACCAGCGCCCAGTCGTGGCTGGTGTTGCCGCTGGCTGTGAGTTGGCCGAACCCGGCGATCAGGGCATCGCCGATATTGGTGCCGCCACCGGCGCTCAGGCCGTTGATCGTGTCAAACGCCTGTTTGCGTGTGCCGCCGCTTGGGGCATCGGTCCAGTCGGTCAACGCCATATCGGTTGTCACCAGGTGATTGAAGGTGACGATACCGATCTTGTCACCTGTGCGCCAGCTATCTACATAGAGCTTGGCTGAGTCCTTGGCCGCGGCCAGCGGTGCGCCGCCAAAAAAGCCCATACTACCCGAACGGTCGATAACCAGTACACTATCGGCGTCATTGCGCGGCGTGTAGTCAACCGCCAAAGTCTCGGTGTCGGAAAGGATGGCGCTGCTGGCATAGTCCACATGCAAATCGTACTGGGCGGGGTTGGGGTTATCCTGCGCCGGCGCGCGCAGCACAAACCACTCCTGGCCCATAATCTTGGCGGAGGTGAGGATGTTGCCCGCAGGCACGTCCTTCGTGCCGACGCGGAAGTGGAACTGGCTCAGGTCCACTCCAGAGAGCGGCGTGCCGTCGCCGGCCAGCAGCTCGACGGTGACGCGGAACTTGTCCGGCGCGCTGGGCGAGCCGACCCGCGCCTTGTTGGCGGTGGTCGGGGTCAGGATGTTGAGCGTGGGCGTCGTGCCGTTGACGCTCAGGCGGTAGTTCGCCAGGTTCTCAAGCCCAGCCACGATTACAACCACGCGATCATAGGCGTTGTTGAGCAGCGTGTAGTCGAGGTCGCGCGCCTCGATGTTGTACTCGTGTGCAATGCCATTGTTCTTCTGGCCGATCACCGTGTAATAGACTGGCACGTTGCTGAATTGGCGCACCTTGAGGTCGAGCAGCGGCACATTGGTGTCTGGCCGGAAGACGTAGTAACGCGCTGACCAGGGATAGATGGTCTCGAGATTGCGCAAGACCGGCTGGTTGAGCGCCAAGGTCTGATTGACGGCCAGCGCCACATTATTGTAGGCGCCGCCGGTCTCGGCCATGTCGGGGTACTTATACTTGTCGGGAACGCCGGGGCCGGTCAGGTTCTTGGCATAATTGGCGACGGCGAAGTCCTTCCAGATGTCGCGGAAGCGTCGTGGGCTGCCCAAGGTTTGCAGGGCGCTGTTGAGCACGGCGATGCCGTCGCGGTTAGGGTTGGCAGCCGACTCCTTCCAGAACTGGGCCAGCAGGTTCATCCCGCCCTCGGTTTTGTCGGTGAAAGGAGGATTTGTGCCAAAGCGCGTGACATAGGCCCAGAAGAGAGCTGCGCCATATGACGCCTGGTTGACTGGAGTGGTCGGGTTGGCGAGATAGCCGTTGATCTCCGGTACATAACCGGCATAGCCGGTCGCGATGTCGTCAAAGCATTTGGCGGTGTTCCGGTCCGCACCGATGCAGATACTGTCCTGCGAGAAGCGCGCCTGTCCTTCGATGACCCAGGCGCCCGCCGGGTCATTGAGTCCACCATACTTGAACTGCTGGAAGTGGAAGGTCTCATGCTCGCCCACCAGCCAAGCAATGGGATCGCCGGCACGCGTGTTAAGGTCGAACGCGGTTTCCATCAGGAAGGGCGAGAGGCCAAGCGAGCTACCGCCGGCGCAGCCGCCGCCGTCGCACCAGATTACATTGACGGGGATCTTGTCCAGCCCACCGCTGGGCACCGAGGCATCGCGGTCGAAGCCGACCCGTTGAAAGGCCTTGGCCGAGCCGTCCAACGCCTCGCGCTGGAGCTGTACAAAGACATTCTGGCCGCCTGATTGGGTATTCGTCAGACAGACGCGGTTGCCGTCAATCATCGGGCAGTCGTCGGTCACGCCGTTGAGCAGTCCGTTGACGCCGAAGAAGATGCGGAAGCCGTTGCCCGCGCCGCCGGTCTCCGCGACGCGCCGGTTATTGCAGATCGGCCCATAGTCGGTAAAGCTGTTGTCGGCGTGGTGGCCGCGCACGCGGTAACGATGATTTTTGGTGATGTCAATCCCCTTTTCTGAGTAGGGAGCGTAGTTGCCGTTGGCATCAGGGGTGACGGTCTTGATCTCCGTAAACGCCCCGCCATCCACCGACCGCTCGATGCGATAGTCCGTCTCGTCGTTGTCATTATCCTTCCAGGAAATAATCACGGTGTCGCGTTCCCAGCCCTGGCAAGAGACGTTGGTAGGCGGGTTGTTGCCGTCGGATGCGGCATCGCTGCTGCGCGGCAGCCAGAGCACCATCGCCACGATCAGGCCGAGCAGCACCAGACTTGCCATTCGCCAGGCAAAGGGACGATGAAGCTGGAGTATAGCCATACAACACCTCCGTGCGATAAAGTGGGTTCAGACGCAGACGCATCTTTCGGCTGTGGTTGACGAGCGCCAGCAACGGGTAGGGCGTGAACGGGAAGGAGACTGCGGCAACAGACCCGAAACATCGAGCATACCGCCGGGCACGAGAGAGGGTCACGGTCGCTGGCCACTCCTTCGGAGGGGTTGTGCATGGCGGTGCGTTACAGGGAGCATCACGCACAAGAGAAACAGCGCCCATTGTAACGGTTGCAGCGGGCGTTGTCAACGCAAGCTTCTGGGCGCGGGTCAAGATAACTCGCCACTCAGTACACGCAGCCGTCCTCGACGGGACAGGGATAGCGGGCGCTGGGGTGGCCGGTGTTCACTCGATAACGAGCGGGGGACGATTGACAACCATGGGCAAATGGAGCTTACGGGGGTCGAGCACCAGATCAACCCCTTGAACGATCTGGCCTGCCGTCACCATCACCTCGCGCGCGCCTGCAATGCCGGCATCGGCGGCAGCAGGAAGCAGCGGCCCCTCCTGCGCCAGAGCGGCTATATGCCCCAGGAGAAACAGACCCCCCTAGAAGGCTAGGCCGGCGATCCATCCAAACCAAGCAAGCCGTCGCAGCGAATCGGGGACCATATGTAGCTCCATAAGAGAAGGTGCGCCGGTGGCGCTGCTTTAGGCCGGCCAGACATATGGGCCGGTGCTAGGACGAAGGGGCGCTCTCGCCTTCGGGCATGGGCCAGCCGCCGGGCGGGGTCGGCGGGGCAGCCGGAGGAACTTGGTTGGCCGGCACGCGGCGAGTCAAGATATACCAGTCGGCAAAGGTGGCGAAGCGCTCCGGCGGCTGGTTCAGCGAGCCGATCTGCACATTATGGACGCGGGTGCTCACGCCGTAGGTGTAGACGGGATAATAGAGCAGAAGGGCGGGCGCTTCCTCTGCAAAGATCTCCTGGAAGCGGGCATAGAGAGCGCGGCGCTCTGCTTCGTCGGTGATGGCGCGCGCCTGCTCCATCAACTGGTCGGCCTCTTCGTTGGCCCAACCGCTGTAATTCTGGCCGCCTCCCTCAGCCTGGGTGCTATGCCAGAGGGGATAGGGGTCAGGGTCGCCGGTCAGCTCCCAGCCGATGAGCGCGGCGTCAAAGCGCCGGGGATTCAGAAAGTCGGCGACCAGCCCGGCAAAGGTGACAGGGGTAGGCACGGCCTCCACACCGATCCCGCGCCATTGGCCGGCGATGTGCTCGATCAGCGCCTGGCGGGATGGGTCGTCGTTGGAGTAGAGCAGGAAGCGGAGCGGTTTGCCATCCTTCTCTCGAATCCCGTCGCCGTCGGCGTCAATCCAGCCCGCCTCCTGCAAGAGCTGGCCGGCGAGCACAGGGTCATAGGGATATTGTTTAACGCCGGGGTGATAGGCCCAGTTCTCCGGCAGAAGCAGGCTGTGGGCGATGATGCCCTGGCCTGCCGCCACCTCATTGATCAGCCGCTCCCGGTCCAGCCCATAGTAGAGCGCCTGGCGCACCGCCTTCTCCTGTAAGAAGGAGACATCGGGGTTGGTCAGGTTAAAGATGATCGTCAGATATTCGGAGCGCACTGCCGAGAAGAGCGCCAGATCATCCCGCTCGGCGGCGGCAGGCAAGTCTTGGGGCAGCACCTGGCTGATGCCGTCAATCTCGCCTGCGAGGAAGGCGGTAAAGAGGCTGGCATGGTCAGGATAAAAGCGCAACTCCAACGCCGAGAGGTAGGGGCGCTGGCCGCGGTAGAAGGGGCTTGGCTCCAGCCGGATATGGTCCGCAGCGGTCTCCACCACGCGCAACGCGCCGTTGCCGATGGGCGTGGCGTTGAGCGGTTTGGTCGCCAGTTCCGGCGCGGGCACGTTACGCCAGATATGCTCCGGCAGCAGCCCTATCGAGGTATAGTCCATGAAGGGCGTGAACGGCTCCGACAGGCGGAAGCGGACGGTCAGCTCATCCAGC
Source organism: Caldilineaceae bacterium (assembly GCA_035574055.1). Classification (GTDB taxonomy): domain Bacteria; phylum Chloroflexota; class Anaerolineae; order Caldilineales; family Caldilineaceae; genus QEUY01. The sequence continues at coordinate 1,340 of DATLZJ010000235.1, read as the reverse complement.
TTCTCGACCTCGACGGCGCGCCAGAGGCTGGTGAGGTCCGGCAGGCTGTAGACCTCCGGGTGCTTGAGGATATTGATGGTAAAAACTACGTCGTCGGCTGTGACCTGCTGGCCGTCATGCCAGTACTGGTCGGGTCGCATGCGAAAGGTATAGACGACGCCGTCTTCAATTGTCCAGTCCTGGGCCAGATCGGGCACAACCCGCCCCTGCTTGTCAATCTGGGTCAAGCCGCGATAGAGCAGCTTACAGAGGTCCAGATCAATATCGGTGGCGTCACAGAGCAGGGGGTTAAGGTATTTGGGGTTGCCCGCGACTCCCTCGCGAAAGACACCCCCGCGATCCGGCACCAACACCGTCGCCAGGTTGTAGGTGGAATAGCCCAGGAGGGTTGCCAGAAGCAGAATCCCTGCCAGGGCTAAGAGCACCTGCCAGCGAAGATGTCTGCCGATGGAGGCTGTTGGAGAGGCGGGCGCGAAAGGTCGAGACGATTGCAAGGGCCGGTGGTTGAACTACTCAAACGTGACGGCCAAAAGGGCCAGCGCGCCGAAGATGGCCGCAAGCGTAAAGGTCAGGTTGAAGAGCGTCTTTTCCATGCCGCGGCGGGTGCGATAGATGTCGGTGCCGCCAAAGGCGCTGCCCAAGCCGGTGCTGGTCTGGCCCTGGATCAAGATCACGGCAATCAAGGCAATGGCGACGATATCCGCCGCAATCATCAAATAGGCGCTAAAGCTCATTGGATTTGGTCTCCTCCATCCACGAACCGACCGTTACGGCGACCCGTGCGCCGCTGTATTTTGAAATGCACGCATATTTCGGGACAGTATAGCAAGGGCCGCTCTGTTTTCGCAACTCTGCCGGGGCGGCCAACGCATCCTACGCCCGGACGGCTGTGCAGGCGGTACGCCTATGGGTCACGGGGAGCAGCATCCGGGCCGGCTGGGGAGTTGAACGGGGAGGCAGGCTGGCCGGCAGGCGCACCCGCGCCGGCGGGTGCGAGAGGCGGCAGATCATAGATGTACAACAGCGGGTTGGCGTACAGGTTGCGGATCACCTGCCACTGGCCGCCGGGATAGCGGGCATGGAAGGTCGGGATCAGCTCCAGGTCCTCCGGCGCGACCAGCACGCGCACCGGGTTAGGCAGTCGCTCCGGCCACGCGCCGGCCTGGATCGTTTCCACTTCGACCGGCCCGGCCGTTTGAGCCAGAAGCTGCACCACTGGGCCGGCCAGCGCGCCGCTCAGATTGGCCTGGCCGTTGAGCAAGATCACATGTGCGTCCGGCCCGCGCCCGCGGATGCCCCGGCCTACGGCGGTTGCCAGATCGCTGTCGGTGCGCGCCACC
>DATLZJ010000234.1:0-4739 GCA_035574055.1 Caldilineaceae bacterium | reverse complement strand
CAACCGCGCATTTTCCGAGTGGGGCCGCATCGAGACAGTTTGGCTGGACGTGTAACGCCGGACGGGTAAGATGCAGCGTTACATCCTGCGGCGGCTGGTCATTGCCGTCCCGACGCTGATCGGGATCACCATCCTGATCTTCCTGGCCATGCGCATTCTGCCGGGCGACCCGCTGGCGATGCTCACCTCCGAGAGCACCGGCACCTATGTGCTGAGTGAGGCGGAGCTGGCCGCCGCGCGGGCCAGCTTGGGACTGGACCAGCCCTATCCGCTGCAGTATTTGAATTGGATGAAACAGGTGCTCAGCGGCGATCTGGGCACATCGTTTTGGACCAAGGAGCCGATCCGTGACCTGATCGTGCGGCGCGGGCCGATCACCGCCCAGATCGCGCTGATGGCGGTCGTCTTCTCCTGGCTGATCGGCGTGCCCATCGGCATGTTGAGTGCGCTCTGGCGCAACACCTGGTTCGACCATCTCTCGCGGGTGGGCATCACGGTCTTTATCGCGGTGCCCAGCTTTTGGATTGGTCTGCTTATCATCCTGGCCTCGGTGCTGATCTTCACCTGGCGACCGCCGCTGACCATCATCCAGCTTTGGGAAGACCCCGGCGCGAACCTGGCGATGACCTCCCTGCCGGCGCTGGCCTTAGGGCTGGGGCTGGCCGCCTCGACGGCGCGCATGGCCCGCTCGTCCGCGCTGGAAGTGCTCTACGAGGATTACGTGCGCACGGCGCGCGCCAAGGGGCTGGCGATGACGGCGGTAATGTGGCGGCATGTCTTCAAGAACGCCATGCTGCCGGTGATCACCACATCCGGTCTGGCATTGGGGGGCCTGCTCGGCGGCGCAGTCTCGGTCGAGCGGGCCTTTGGCGTGCCGGGGCTGGGGTCGCTGCTGGTTCAAGCCTTGACCGAGCGCGATTGGATGATGATCCAGAACCTGGTGCTGATCTATGGGGTGATCTTTGCCGTAGTTAACCTGTTGGTGGATATCAGCTATGGCTACTTTGACCCGCGCATCCGCTATGAATAATCACGCTATGAACCGTGAAGGTGGGATGGGGGCGTCGCGGCGTCCATGCCGGCGCAGCCGCATCGCGCTTCGGGAGAGCGAGCCATGAGCGATCTAGGCGGGGCATTGGTGCGCGGGCAGAGCTTGGCTAGTGGGGGCGCGCTTTCCGGCCAGGCGGGGCTGCTGGGGCGCATTGGGCGGGGCGTCGTGCGCTTTGTGCGTCTGTCGCCGTTGGGCGCGGTCTCCGTATTGATCTGGGCGTTGCTGGTGGTGATGGCCGTCTTTGCGCCGGCGCTGGCGCCCTATGACCCCATCGAGACCGATTTTGCCGCCGTGCGGAGCGGCCCATCGGCGGCCCACTGGCTAGGGACGGACAACCTGGGCCGCGATGTGTTGAGCCGGATCATCTACGGCGCGCGCATTACCCTGATCGTCTCCGTCAGCTCGGTGCTGATCGGCGATCTGCTCGGCTTCATCTGGGGCATCGCCAGCGGCTACTGGGGCGGTCGAGTGGACCTGATCAGCCAGCGCTTTGTAGATGTGCTCATGTCCTTCCCGGCCTTGATCCTGGCCTTGTTGTTGCTGGCCGGGTTGGGGGCCGGGCTGGTGACGGTCATTGTCGCCATTGCCGTCACGCGCATTCCGGTCTCCACCCGCATTACGCGTTCGGTGGTGCTGTCCATCAAGGAAATGGCCTATGTGGATGCGGCGCGCATGACGGGCGCTCGCGCTTGGCGGATCATGGCGTTCCACGTCGCGCCCCAGTGCGTGGCCGCGATCCTGGTGGTGGCGACCCTGCATCTGGGCGCGGCCATCTTTGCCGAGTCGGCGTTGAGCTTCCTGGGGCTGGGCATCCCGCCGCCCGCGCCAAGCTGGGGGAACATGCTGGGCGGTGTGCTGGCAGCCTCCTTCAAGCCGCCCTGGTGGCTGGTGGTCTTCCCTGGTCTAGCGATCACCATCGCCATCATGGCGGCCAACCTGATGGGCGATGCGCTGCGCGATTTTCTCGATCCTAAACTCAAGAAGCGACTAGAATAGGCTAGCTCATGGCCGAGACGCCATCAACCCCAAAGGCATTTGAGATCTATGATTACCGGACGGTCAACCGCAACGTGCTGGTGACGCCGGAGATTCGGGCGCGGCTCTACCATATGCGACCGGGCCAAGTGGACCGGCGCCATAGCCACGACTTGGGCCATGAGGTCTTTTTGATTCTGGAGGGCCGGGCCGAGTTTGACATCAATGGCGTGAAGCAGGAGCTGGGGCCAGGGCAGATGTGTGTGGCGCTGGCTGACGAGATCCACCAGGTACGCAATGTGTTGCCCGACAAGCCCACCATTATGTACCTCTCGGTGACGCCCCACATCCACCCCACCCACACCGGGCGCACCGAGACGGGCGAGAAACTACCGCCCTCGTTTGCGCCCAATGCCAATTATCACGTCGAGCAGGATATGAGCGTGCCCCTGGCCGACCTGCTGGCGCGCCAGCAGGAGGCGGCGCGGGCGGTTGCCGGCGCGGCCCAGGCACACCTGGCGGCCAGCGAGTCCTTGGCCGCCCAGCTCCAGGCCGCGCTGGACGCAGGCGACAACGATGCAGCCATCGCCGCCCGTAACGGTCTCTGGGAGGCGCTCTACCGGTTGCATAAGCGGCTCTATGAGCTGGATGCCGTATGGAACGAGCTGGCCCCCCGCGCTGCCCCAAACGAGTAGCCTGCCAACGAGCAAATGAAAGGAAATAGCAGCGAGGAGATAGAAAATAGGCCAGAGACACAGTGGCGAGCTTCTCCGCCTACTTCCTATCTTCTATCTCCTAATTTTCTATCTCCTAATTTTCTAACAGAAGACCGGCGCGGTGGGTTTTCCGGTTTCTGCCGACAGCTTTCAGCCATTACACGAGTAGGAGACAAGCATGGTACCGGTTCGCATGGGCGTCATCGGCTGCGGCGCGATCGCCCAGGTGCATCATCTGCCCAACCTTTCGGACTTGCCCGACCTCTTCCGGGTCACCGCAGTCTGTGATGTGTCGCGAGGGGCCGCCGACTATGTCGCCCGCAAATTCCATGTGCCCCACGCCTTTACCGACTATCGAGACCTGCTGGCCGCGGATGTGGACGCGGTGCTGCTCTGCCAGAGCGACCCAAAGACTCAAGTCGCGGTTGACGCCTTTGCGGCAGGCAAGCATGTCTTCATCGAGAAGCCCATGTGCTTTTCGCTCCAGGAGGCCGACCGGATCATTGACGCGTGCCGCCGGGCGGGGACAGTGGGGCAGGTGGGCTACATGAAGGTCTATGACCCGGCCTATGAGTATGGGTTGCGGGAGGTGCAGACCATGGATTCGATTCGCTTTATCCAGGTCAACCATCTGCACCCCAACAATGACCTGCATGTGCGCCAGTTCGATGTGCGCAAATTCAATGATATACCGGCGGAGGCGGCGGCTGCCCTCAGCGAGGCGCGCGCCGCGGCCCAACGCGAGGCCATTGGTGATGTGCCGGAGTATGTGCGCCGCGCCTTCCATCTGCTCTCCGGCAGCATGATCCATGACCTCTATGGAATGCGCGTCATGCTCGGCCTGCCCAGCCGGATCGTCTCGAGCGACATTTGGTTCGACGGGCGAGCCTTCACCATGACCCTGGAATATCCCAACGGCGCCCGCTGCGTGGCAAGTTGGGTGGACCTGCCGGAGCTATGGGACTTCAAGGAGACGCTGGAGGTCTACGGCGACCGCAAGCGCGTCATCGTCTCTTACCCGACAGGCTTTGCGCGCGGCATTCTCTCCACCGTGACGGTGCAGGGGATTGACGACCAGGGCGTTACCTACCGCAAAGAGCCGGCCATTGACTGGGAGAGCGCATTCGTGCGGGAGATGCGCCACTTCCACGACTGTATTGTCAACGGCGTTCCCTGCCGCACATCGGTGGCGTCGGCGCGCGATGATATCGCCTTGATCATTGATGTGATCGAGGCGTATAAGGCGAGAGAGCTAGCGCCGGCGGTCTAGCGGGCGCTAGCAGCGCAATCCGGCATGGGGCAAAGCGAGGCTCGCAGTGTCCTCCTGGGCGGAGGGGCAAGCGCCCCTCCGTTTGCTTTGGAGCAAGCTCATGCTGGGTTTCAAGCTTGGAGCCGATTGGACGCCTGCCTGGATTGCGCCGGACGACAGCAATTGGGTGCGATGTAGGCAGCGATGAGCAACGAGCCGACCACGCTGGAAAAGCTGCGCGGGCTGCCCTGGAGTGTGGCCTGCAATGCGGCCAATGCCGTCTTCAGCCAATTCGTCTTCTTTGGCTCGGTCTTCGTGTTGTTCCTCAACACGCTGGGCATGAGCAAGACGGCCATCGGGTTTGTATTGGCCTTGATCCCCTTTTCCGCCATGCTCGCGCCGCTGGCCGCGCCAGTCGCGGCGCGCTACGGCTATAAGCGGATCTTCCTGGTCTTCTACGGGTTGCGCAAGGTCGTGACGGCCCTGCTGTTGGTCACGCCGTGGGTCCAGGCGCAATGGGGGGCGAGGGCGACGCTGCTCTTCGTGGCGGGCGTGGTCGCGCTCTTCGCCATCGCGCGGTCGCTGGAGGAGACTGCCTATATCCCCTGGGTGCAGGAATTCGTCCCCAACTCGGTGCGCGGCAAATATTCCGCCGCCAGCAATATTTTTACCGCCCTTGTCGGCTTCATGGCGGTCTGGGTGGCGGGCGCGGTGCTGGCCGTCTACCAGGGGCTGCCGGGCTTTCTGC
>DATLZJ010000233.1:0-4994 GCA_035574055.1 Caldilineaceae bacterium | reverse complement strand
GACAGCAAAGATGAAGCCGGGAGGCGCCTGGGCGCGCCAGCCATCGAAGGCTTGCTCCGAGGGCAGGCGATAGAAGGAGTAGTTGATCTCGACGGTATCGAAGTGGCCGGTGTAGAAGTCGAACCAGCGGTTTTGGGGAAGGTCACGCGGGTAGAACAGCTCCCGCCAATGGGCATAGACCCAGCCGGACGTGCCGATCCGGCAGCGCGGGGTGGTTGGGCCGGCGGTCTCTGCGGGCGACATCATCTACTCCGGGCGTGGAGCTAGGCCGCGCCCTGCCCCAAGGTCTTCATCAGGTGGTCTAGCGCGGCGGCGGGGTCATGGCATAGGCCGGAGTGGACCGGACCGGCCTGGATGACGGTGTTATGGGGCGCGACCAGCCAATGAAAGCTCTCGGCCTGGCCTAGCGCGCCGATTGGCCCGTGGCCGGCACAGATGGCCGGGATGAGGGCCAAGTGCTCCTCAAGTAGCTCCAGGTCCAGGTCTGGGTCCAAGGCGCGCAGGCGGTCGGCGTCCACCTCGTAGCGCGCGGCCAGAAAGCGCCGGGTCCGGCAGAAGAGGATCACCCCCACATTGACAAACTCCTCCCGCTCGATATGGGGAACCACCCGGATAAAGGCGTAGTCGTAGGAGCTTAACTCCTCGCCGGCAGGCTTTTTGGTAGAGGTCTCGGTCGGTTGCTCAACTGAGCTTGGCCCGGGCATTGACAGCCTCCTCCACAAAGATAGACGATGCATTCAGCCGGGTAAGTAAGTACTCCACATAGGCAGTGCGATGCTCGGCTTCATCGGCAAAGGCCGGCTCCCGACCGAGCCAGACACTGGGCGTCAGCGCCACAATCCGGCGCAGCTCGGCTTCGGTCAGCCGGGGCGCCAGCCGCGCATCGGCGGCCTCGATCTCCGCAGCGTAGGGCAGCAGCGTATGCTGTTTGATCATGCTGAAGGGGAGCTTGCTCCGCTCCAGGTAGTTGTTCCAGTCATAGTGAAAATAGAGGGACGCGCCGTGGTCAATGAGCCAAAGCTCATTTTGCCAGATGAGCAGGTTGACGTTACGGGCGGTGCGGTCCACGTTGGTGACATAGGCATCGAACCAAACAATCTCCGACGCCAGCCTGGCGTCTGGGGGCTTGAGCAGTTGGTTGTAGGCGAAGGCGCTGGGCAGATAGGCAACGCCCAGGTTGAGGCCGATGCTGGCGCGCAGCAGGTCCTGGATCTCCGGGTTCGGCTCGTTGCGCCCTAACCCCTCTTGCAACTCCACAAAGACCAGCTCCGGCACACGCAGCCCCAGGGTGCGCGCGATCTCCCCTGCCACCAGCTCGGCGATCAGCGCCTTGGTCCCCTGGCCTGCGCCTGAGAACTTCATGACATAGAGCGCGCCGTCGTCGGCTTCGATCACCGCGGGCAGCGAGCCGCCCTCACGCAGGGGCGTGATGTAGCGCGTTGCTAACACTGTTCGCAACGTGTTGGTTTCCGTTCGATGCCTCTGATTGACCATAGGATTGACTGTACATTTCCCTATCATACACGGTTTTTCACGATGTCTTTCATGGTATATCCTGTACAAACCCAGGTCAACCAGAACCCTAGATGATCGATCACCCGGGGATCCACCACCCAACGATAGCGCACACAAGATACGGCACACGCAAAGCTAGGGCATACACAAAGCTAGAGCATACACAAAGATGAGGAGGAATCCATGGCGGACTTCAGTGAGAAAGTCGTGATTGTCACCGGCGGCGCCAAGGGTATCGGTCGCGCCATTGCACGCGCCTTTGCCCAGGCCGGCGCGCGTGTGGTCGTCGCCGATGTGGATGCAGCCGCGGGCGAGGCCCTGGCCGCGGAGAGCGCCCAGCTTCCGGGCGAGATCGTCTTTTGCGCCGCCGATGTCTCTACCAGCGCCGGAGCCGAACGCGCCGTCGCCGAGGCGGTAGAGCGTTGGGGCGGGCTGGACATTCTTTGCAACAATGTCGGCATCCAGCCCAAGGCCGCCTATGTGCCGGCCCATGAGCTGCCCGAAGAGCTATGGGATCGCATCCTCAATGTCAACCTCAAGAGCGCATTCTTGATGACCCGCGCCGCCATCCCCCACATACGCCGGCGGGGCGGCGGCGCCATCATCAATACGGCCAGCGTCCAGGGGCTTCAATCGGCCAAGGGGGTCAGCGCATATGCGGCCAGCAAGGGCGGGCTGCTTTCGCTCACCCGCCAGCTTGCATTGGAGTATGCCGAAGACAACATCCGGGTGTTGGCCGTCAATCCCGGCACCATTGACACGCCGCTGCTGCTGGAGACCTTCGACGGGACTGAGCCGCCCGCCGAGCTACGCCAGCAGTGGGCCGCCGCCCATCCCCTGGGCCGCATTGGCCGGCCGGAGGAGGTCGCCAACGTCGTGCTTTTCCTGGCCAGCGACGGCGCCTCCTTCATGACCGGCGAGTATGTCTGTGTGGACGGCGGGATGATGGCAAAAGGCGCGTGGGCGTAGGGACCATTGACGGGAGACTGTTGACTGCTGGCTTCCAGCATCAGAGCAATAGCCCACGCTGCTCCTACGAGTCGCCAGCAGCAGTGTCCACGCACTGGCCCCACTGCCTACGACTTCACCCAGAGTCGCCAGCGTGGGCGCAGGCGGGCGATGCCCAGGCGCTTGATCGCCAGCATGGCGCTGGTCAGGATCAACAGGCCGCCCACCCATTGCAGGGGGGAGAGCCGCTCGCCCAGAAAGAGGAATGACCAGACCACGGTGAGCAGTGTTTCTACCGGCGAGAGCATGGCGACCTGCCCGCCGCCGATGCGGCTGACGGCGTTGAAGAGCAGCAGGCGCGACAGGTAGGTGCTGACGACGGCGAGCACCAGCGCCGCCAGCCACCCCTCCCATCCCAAGCGGTGCGCTTGGGCGCCCTCCAGCCACCACATCAGGCTGACGCCCACGGTCATCGCCGCCAGCACGTAGAAGGTGACCGTGCGTGCGTCGTAGCCCATCAGATACCACTGGAGCAGGACCAGTTGGAAGGCCGAGGTGACGATGGCGACGACGACCCAGAAGACGCCGAGCAGGTCCACCTGGCCGCCTGGCCCGATCAGCAGGTAGACGCCGCTCAGGGCCAGCGCCAGGCGCACCGCATGGCGGTAGGTCACCCGCTCCCCGCGCAGGGCCAGCAGACTCAACACAGCAATCGGGCTGGTCGCGATGATCATGGCCGCCATCGAGGCTTCGATGCGCTTCAGCCCCCAAAAATAGCCCAACATGCCCACTGCGTTGAACAAGCCGGCGACGGTGGCGATCCAGAAACCGCGCCGGTCAACGCGCAGCAGGCTGGGGTTGGTGACGCCGATGGTCAGCCCTAGCAGCAGCGTCGCCAGCCCCATGCGTACTACCAGCAGCCCAGTTGGGTCCAGCCCATCCACGATGACGGCGCGGGCCACGGGCGTCGCCACGCTAAAACAAGTGCTGGCGGTGATGGCGATGGCCCAGCCCGCCCAGGCGCGGCTGCCGGCTGTGCGGCTATCGCCGGCGGTGGGGGCGGCTTGAACGGTGCTCATGCAAACTTCCTACTCTAGCGCCATGCTGCGGTAACAACCTGTTATTACAAGACATGGCTGAAGGTGGGCGCGGTTGCGGTGGGGTGGACTTGGACAGGATAGCCGGCGGCCAGCGCGGCCACGACCGAGCGGGGCGTCAAGACCATGACCTCCTGTTGGGCGTCCCAACCCGGCTCAAGTGTGTAGCCGGTGAAGGACCAGCGCCAGAGCCGGTTCTGCCCGACCAGACAGGGCGTGTTTGCATCGGGCGCAACGACCAAGGCGCCCGGCGGCAGGTCGCCCAGCCGAGCCGGATAGGTGGCGCGTTGGCCGTTTGCCAGCCGCTCGCTGTGGAGCTCGCGGTCCAGCGCGACCGCCGTGAGGGGCGCGCTGCTCAACGCCGGGTTGGCGGCGGCCCAATCGCGCCGGAACAGCTCAAAGCGGGGGCGCATACACTCGGCGCAGGGCCGGTGACCTGCGGCCAGCGCCGTCGCTTCATCCAGGAAGAACAGCTCGGTGTAGCGTCCCGGCGTCATCACGGCGCGGCGGCGTCCCTTGAACGCAAGACGGCAAATGATCCAGCGTCGCCCCACATGGGGGCGCACGATCCGGCCTGTGGCATCGTGGAGGCAACCCCGGTTGCCCATCAGCGCGCCCCTGGCCGGCGTGGCGACGAGGTTGCCCCAGGGGTCAACGCGGTTTTGGCGGGGTCGTTGGATGACTTCCATCAGCTAGCGACGGCTATAGGTGGTTTGCAGCCATATTTGGGCGCATGGGCAACGGTTGGCCGTATCAGATTCATGCAGATCATCTTCATGCAGTAAGCCATAAAATTCGCCTGGGGCGCAGTCATCTAGTATACGCCTTCCGGATCGCTGCCTACATTATCGCACAAGACGCCATAAACAAGACCATACGCAGCGCGGGTCGATCCACGGGCCGGCAGAGTTCGGGTATAATGGGAGCCGTCCGGCAATGGGCTTCCCCATGCCCCTGCTGCAACCTTGGCCCAATCGAATGGAGATAGATGCATGAAACCCTCTCGAAAAGCCCTCTCCCTACTGGCCGGTCTGGTTTGGCTGGCGGCCGGTTGTGTGGGCGTAGATGGCGCACCGTTGGCGCTCCCCCAGACCCCGCCGCGCGCCGTCATTGCGCTGGCCGCCATGTCGGACGCCGCGCCCTTGACCGCCCGCGAGATTGTTGACCAGGTGGCGCCGGCGCTCGCCATGATTCAGACGCCCTATGCTGCCGGCAGCGGCGTGCTGGTGCAACCGGGCTATCTCGTCACCAGCGTGGATGTAGTCTGGCCGGCGACGACGGCGCAGGTTCGTTTTCAGGATGGCGCAGCGTATGACGCCGTGCCGGTGGTCGCATGGGACCTGCTGGCCGGCGTCGCCATCCTGGGGCCGCTGGCGGGGCAGGCGGGCGCGCTGACCTTGGTGGATGGGTCGGCGCTGGCGGCGGGCAGCGATG
>DATLZJ010000232.1:0-3670 GCA_035574055.1 Caldilineaceae bacterium | reverse complement strand
GTGATCCACCCTTCGATCCGGCCCCGCAGGCCCGGCTTGGGCTTCCAATCGGTGGCAATGGTCACGGCGCTGCGCGCGCCGCCATCCACCGGCGTAACAGTAAAGGTCGTGGAGACGCCGTTGGCGGGGTCTTCCTCTTTGATCACCCGGCCTGGCTCCGGCTCGGTGACGTGCAGCCGCATGACCTGTTTACTGCCCCAGACGTTCATCGTCACACGCAACACGCTGCCAGCGCCCTTCCCGCCCTGCTCGACCTCCAGCGACTCGAAATAAGGCTTGGGCAGGATGGCAGGATGCTCCGTGCGGTAGTCGGCGATGATGTTATAGACAACGGCGGGCGGCGCATCAATGGTCTGTGTCACCTCGGCGCGTGGCGTGCTCATCGCTGATGCTCTCCTCCTATGGCTCAACATATCCCTTGACCCGAAGCTCCAGCCGGTATTGGGCCGGGTCTTCGGCAAAGAACAGCCCTGCCTGCCGGCTAGAGTTTTCCGGAATATAATCAATCGTGATCTCGCTGGTCTCCACCGGCTGGGCGGCAGCGGCATTGCTCGCCAGCAGACTCCCCTCCACGACGACCGCCGCGGCCGTGGAGCCGCCTCGATTGGCAGCCTGCACCTGGACCAGATAGCCGCCGGCATTCTGGGTAATGCCCTCCACATGCAGCTCGATGGCGGGCGGAGACGTTGGCTGGAGGGCCTCATAGACCAGAAAGCCCAAGACGCCCAACACCATCAGCAAACCGATCACACCCACAACGGTTTCCCAAAAGGGGGTCGCTTGGCCTTTTCGCCCTTGCTGCTTGCTTGACTCCTTGGCCATCGGGTTTGCCTCAATCATTGTCGGTCAGGTCATTGCTTACAGGATCAGCCGGGCAGCGGCAGCGCCGAGCGCGCCGGGCAGGCTAAGGACCACCGTCACCATCAAGGTGACATGGATCGCGGTGTTATCGACGCGGCCAAAGGTCCAGAGAATGTAGAGACTGGTCAGAAAGACCAGGGCATAGCCCACCAGCGTAAAGCGCAGGAAGACAGTCCAGAAGCCGGCATCCTCCGCCGGCTCATGTTGGCCGCGGAAACCGACCTCATAGACAAAGGTATGCATGATCACCAGCGAAATGATGAGCGCCAGAATCGCGTGCCAGGGCGTCATAATGTAGCCGATCAAGATCATCTCCTCGGTTGGGGCGACCGTATACGCCACAAAGAGCGCGCCGGCGATCATCAGGAACAACTCGGCCCAGTAGTTCTCTGGCTCCGCTGCCTCGTCATCCTCGCGGCCGCCGAGCTGGCCGCGGGCCAGCAGCGCGCCGATGCTGCCGGCGGTGGCCTGGAGGGCGATCTTGCCGATAACCTCACTCAACGACATGCCCCATTCGATCACCCCAAAGAGCAGCAAGACGATTGCCCCCGTCACCACACCGACGGCATAGCCCACAAAGGCGTCAATCACGCTTTCGTAAAAGCTCACGCTCTTTTGAAAGCCGCGATAATGGGCCAACCCGATCAGCAGCGCAACCGTCACCAGCGTGAACAGCGCCAACCGAGCGCGATTCATGTAGAAGCCCAGCCACCACATCTCTATAGTCATGAGGAGAGAAATGGAAAAGAGGAGCGCCCCGGCGAAGGCGCGCCCCAACCCGACCCAGAAGTGGCCGTTGCTGCTTGGGGGCTGCTCCTCTCGCGGCCGCCCGGCTGTCCTCATCTGCGGCTTTGCCATCGTGGTTCCTTGCGATAAGCGCAAACGGTATATCGCAAACGATATAGTCCCAAGAGTCCGGCAGTTACATAGCAGGCGCTTGTTAATCGGCCCCACATGTAAGGACGTGAAACCTAAGCACGTGATACATGACCAGAGGATAAAGGCGATCCTAGCCGGGGCGCTCGCATCTACCGGCTGTATCCCTAGACAGTCCGGGGGATAGAAAGGGTATCTCTGCTATACCTGCCACCATATCCTTCTGCCCTCTCTGAGTCTATAGATTTCCGGCGGGCGCCGTGGCTTAATGTAGCTCCGGCAGCAAGCGCCTGGCAAGATGCGCCCGGCGTTCATGGAGCAAGTGTATCGCGAATGCCGGTACAGGAGCAACAGAAGCTCCCGATCCCCCTTCCATTGGCAATCAGAACCGGCGGAGCCGGACGTCTGGCCGACGGCTGACCCAAGACGCCTATCCCTACAGCTCATGCCGCGGGTTCTGTTCATATAGATTGTCTCTAAAAGTTTGGTATGGCTAGAGTTCCGAGCAATGACAGGCGCTCTAGCCTTGTCTTGTCAACAAACAATGTAGAGGGAGGCATCTATGAAGCGATTGGTTGTGCTGACTACTTTGTTGGTGCTCATGGCGTTACTCTTGGCCGCCTGCCCGGCGCCGGCAGGCCAACCGGTAACTGAGCCGGAGGCGCCGGCTGTGGAAGCGACGCCTGAGGAGGCGGCGACACCCGAAGAAGAGATCACCGAGACGGAGGAGATGACTCCAACGGAGGAGATCACCCCGACAGAGGAGATGACCCCGACCGAGGAGGTCACCGAGACGGAGGAGATGACTCCCACGGAGGAGATGACCCCAACAGAGGAGATAACAGGCACCGAAGAAGTGACCGGCACCGAAGAAATGACCGAATAAGGGCATAGAGAATCGGCGCGGCAGGCGCGACCGGTGAAGGTGGTATAGGCGTTGCCGCCTCGAAGTGATTCCACCGCAGTCAGACAAGCCGTTCGGTCAAGGGAATTCAACACAACCGGAGAGAGGCGTTCTCTCCGGTTGTGTTGCGTCCGCCGCCCGTGATAGAATCGCCTCTACCATGCCCCGCCTTCATCTCTTGGAGATCCATGAACAGCCCTGGTGCCCGCAGCCGGTGCGCGACGGCGCCACCGACTGCTTAAACCTGTTGGCGAATCTGGCGCAGCAGTATGCATTTGTTGCCCCCAAGCTGCGCCAGGCTCTGGCCGCAGCCGGACGGAATGGCGCGCCTATCCGCCGGATTGTTGACCTTTGCTCCGGCGGCGGCGGCCCCTGGCTCACCCTCCATCGCCGGTTTGCGCCGCCGGTGGACGAGATTGTCCTGACCGACCTCTACCCCAACCGGCCCGCAATGGCCTATGCCGCCCGCCGCTCCCAGGGCCGGCTGCGCGGCCACCCAACCCCAGTAGACGCAACCCAGCCGCCCAGCACGCTGACCGGCTTTCGCACGCTTTTTACGGCCCTCCACCATTTCACACCGCCTGCTGCCCGCGCCATTCTTCAGGACGCCGTCAACCACGGCCAGGGCATCGCCGTCTTCGAGCAGACCGCGCGCACCCCTGTCGCGCTGGGGCTGATGTTGATGCTGCCCCTGCTGGCGCTCTTGCTCATGCCCTTTGTACGCCCGTGGCGAGCGGAGCGGCTCTTCTGGACGTATGTAGTACCGGCTATCCCGCTGGTCTTGGGTTTTGATGGCGTTGTCTCATGCCTGCGCACCTATTCGCGCCAGGAACTGGCTGCCCTCATCGCCGGTCTGGAAGGCCCGCCCTATGTCTGGAAAATCGGCAGGCTGCCCAGCCCGCTCTCTCCGGTAGGCGTCATCTATCTCATCGGCTATCCCCAGTCCGTCCAGGCCGGCGGCGCGACCGGCGAAGGCTTGCCGCGCGTGGCCGCGACAGCGTAGTCGGCAAGCCAGGGAAGCCACCCCCC
>DATLZJ010000231.1:0-4998 GCA_035574055.1 Caldilineaceae bacterium | reverse complement strand
GCGTCCGGCGCGGCGCAAGAGCCTGGCCGAGCGGCTGCTGGCGGCCAATGCCTGGCTCATCTTTATTTTCTTCTATGCGCCGATCCTGGTGCTGGTGATCTTCAGCTTCAACAGCGGTCGCTTTGTCAGCCACTGGGACGGCTTCAGCCTGCGCTGGTATGCGACGCTCTTTGAGAATGAGGCGATTGGGCTGGCGCTGCGAAACAGCTTGATCGTCGCTACGGTCAGCACCGTTGTCAGCACTGTTCTGGCGACCCTGGTCGCGGTAGGGCTAGAGCGTTATACTTTCCGGGGTAAGACGGCGCTGGATAGCGTGCTTTATCTGCCCATCATTATCCCCGACATCGCCATGGCGGTCATGCTCCTGCTCTTCTTTGTCCAGGCGGGGCAGGTGTTGGGGCTGTTCGGGGTGCGCTTTTCGCTCGGCTTGGGGACGGTGATCCTGGCCCACATTGCCTTTAACATTTCGTTTGTGACGGTGACGGTGCGGGCGCGCTTGGCTGACTTCGACCGCTCCTTGGAGGAAGCGGCGCGCGACCTCTACGCCGATGAGTGGCAGACTTTTCGCCATGTTACGCTGCCGCTGATCATGCCGGGCATTCTGGCGGGCGCGCTGCTGGCCTTTACCTTGAGCCTGGATGATTTCGTTATAACCTTCTTTACCAGCGGGCCGGGCAGCACGACCCTTCCGCTGCGGATTTATTCTATGGTCAAGACGGGGATTACGCCGGAGATCAATGCCCTCAGCACGCTGATGCTGGGCGCATCGATTCTGTTGGTCTTTGTCTCGCTGACGCTCCAGCGGCGATGAGTGGGGAGTAGGCAGTGGGGAGTAGGGGCGTCGCTTGTGGGCGCCCGTAGGGAGAAACTAGGAAATAGAAGATAGCAAATAGGGCTGCGCACGCCAAGCTATTGCCTCTCCCCTATTTCCTCGTCCACCTGCCCACCTCACCAATCCCCCTCACCAAGATTCTCAAGACAGGCATCCAGTGATAGAAAGGAAAGACGCATGAAACGGTGGCTTATCTTGCTGGTAGTGGCGTTGTTGGCGCTCGCCGCCTGTGGCCCGTCGCCGGATGTGGCGCCCGCCGCCGAGGAACCCCAAGCTGAAGCAGGCGCCGCCCCCAGCGCAGAGGAGAACGTCGCAGAAGAGAGCGCCGCAGGCGGGGAGGAGACCGTTGCCGAGACCGGCGCAGAAACGGCAGACAGCGGGCGCTGCGGCGACCGGAGCCGATTGAGTGACACAGTTAGCTTTTACAACTGGTCAGATTATATAGACCCTGCCATCTTGGAGATGTTCCAGGAAGAATGTGGCGTTACCGTCATCTACGACACCTTTTCCAGCAATGAAGACCTGCTGGCAAAGCTGCAGGCGGGCGCAACCGGCTATGACCTCATCGTGCCCAGCGACTATATGGTGAGCATCATGATCCAGTTGGGGCTGCTGAAGGAGCTGGACCACGCGAACATCCCCAATCTGGCGAATCTGGCGGAGACCTTTCAAGACCCGCCCTATGACCCCGGCAACCGCTATTCGATCCCCTACCAGTGGGGAACCGCAGGCATCGGCTATGACGCCGATGTGGTGGAGCCTGCGCCCACCAGCCTGGCGGCTATCTTTGATCCGGCCCAGGCGGAGCAGTACGCCGGCAAAATCTCCTTGCTGAACGATAGCCGCGAGGTGATCGGCGCGGCGCTCAAGTATCTGGGCTACAGCGTGAACAGCACCGACCCGGCCCAACTGGAAGAAGCCAAGCAGGCGATCCTGGCGATTAAGCCCTATGTGGTGACCTTTGACAGTGACACCTACAGCGATCTGCTGGTGAGCGGCGAAACGGTGCTGGGCCACGGCTGGAACGGCGGTTACTACCAGGCCATCTTTGAGAACGAGGACCGCAACTTCGGCTTTGTCGTGCCGGAGGAGGGTTTGACCCTCTTTACCGACTGTCTGGCCGTGCCGGCCTCGGCGCCCAATCCGTATACCGCAGAGGTGCTGATCAATTACCTCTTGGACCCGGAGATCGGCGCTATGATCACCAACTTCACCTACTACGCCAGCCCCAACGAGGCGGCATTGCCCTATATTGACGAGGAAGTGAAAAACGATCCGGGCATCTACCCGCCGGAGGATGTGCTCGCACGGATGGAATTCATCCAAGATGTGGGGGAGGCCACTGCCCTCTACGAGCGCATCTGGACCGAGATCAAGGCGGAGTAGGCCGAGGCTGGCGTAGGCTCAAAGCAGGATAGCCGGCGCGGCGCGCCGGTCTGAGCAGATGACGACCGGGGAGCAGCGGACTGGACGCTGCTCCCCGGCGCTTTTCGGAGGGCGCCGATTGCTGGCCTGGGCGCCGCGTGGCGTAGATGGTAGGCGGGCCACTGTATACGGCGCTATCGTTGGGGTAGGGTAGGGGTATTGTACATCACCGCGTTCTATATTCTCTTGACGAAGCACAGGGGCGGCGCTATAACTAGAAGTGGGCTACATGGCGCCGAGGCTGGGCCTGCCGGTAGGGCAAACCAAAGTCATATAGAATCACAGAGTTGTGTCTGCAACTGTACATGCCTAGTCGCTTGAGCATACACGGAAGCATCCTCTTTGCTCTATTCCTGGCCCTGCTCTGCGCCGGCTGTAGCTGGCCCTGGCAGGGCATTGACACGGTCTTCGCCAGCCCCAAGCCGCAGACCGCTGATGAACCCGCCACCCCTGCAAACACCGTGGTGATTGTCATCCCGGAAAGTCCCTCGACGCTCAATCCCTATCTTTCCATGGCGCCCATCGTGCGCCAGGTTGCGGATGCCATCGCCGCTCCTCTGGCGACGGTGGACGCCAACGGGCTGTTTGTTCCGGTGCTGGCAGCAGAACTGCCGGCGCTGGACAATGGCGGCGTTTCTGCCGACTACAGGCGCATCACCTGGAAGCTGCGGCCCAATCTGAAGTGGTCGGATGGTCACCCATTGACCTCAGCGGATATCCGCTTCACGTGGGAGGCCGTCTCTCACCCGGACAGCGGGGCCGTCAATTTGATGGGCTTTGAGCTGATTGAGGCGATTGATACGCCTGACCCATTAACGGCGGTGGTCTACTACCGGGAGGTCAATCCCGCCTACTTGGAGCAGTTCATGCTAGGGCTGCTGCCGCGCCATGCCGCCGGCCCGCCCCAAGAGATGCTCAACTGGGCCTGGAACCGCAACCCCGTCGGCGCAGGGCCGTTTCTGGTGCGCGAGTGGATAGAGGGGGAGAGCATCACGCTCGCCCGCAATCCGCATTATTACCTGCCGGGCCAGCCCTACCTGGATCAGCTCATCTTCAAGGTCACGCCGGATCCGGCGCAACAACTAGCCATGATGGCCCAGGATGAGGCGCAGGTCCATCTCTGGCCGCAGGAGCCGAAGGCGGTTTATGACCAACTGGTCGGAGAGGCGGCGGCGCTGCAAGAAAGGCCCGGCCAGTGGAACATGGCGCTGCGCTTCAACTTGAGCCGTCCCGATGATGACGACCCCGGCCCGCTGCCGCCCCATCCGATTCTAGGCGACCTGCGGGTGCGCCAGGCCATCGCCCATGCCATTAACTATCCGGTCATTTTCAACAATGTGAACCCAGGTACGGCGCCGGCGACCAGCCCCTTCGCCTATGGATGGTATCACTGCGACTTGCCGCGCCTCTACCGCTATCACCCGGCGCGCGCCAGGGCGCTGCTGGATGAAGCCGGTTGGGTCGAGGGGCCGGACGGTGTGCGCATTGCGCAAGGAGCACGATACGCCGAAGATGGGACGCGGCTCACGCTCCGGCTGGAGGGGTATACGGACTTTCAACCGCTGGTCGATCTGGAGGCGGCCTTGGTCGAGCAATTGGCCGCCGTGGGCATCGAGGTGACGGTCCAGAACCATGATTTCCAGGTGATCTTTGGCTCCTACAGCGACGGCGCGCCGCGCAAGTTGGGAAACTTCGACCTGCTGCTCTACGACGCCAGCCTGGGTGTCGAGCCGCAGGCGGCTGTCTTCAATAGCTTCCATTCCTCGTCTATTCCGACGCCGGAGAACGCGGCGGGCGGCAACTATATGCGTTGGGTCAACGCCGAGGCGGATGCGGCCATCGAGGCGGCGGGCCGTACAGTGGACCTGGCCGAGCGCCGCGCCGCCTATTGCACCCTGGCCGAGCTAATTGCCCACGACCTGCCCCAGCTTCACTTCTATCTCTTCACCGAGGGCTACGGCGCATCCAACCGGCTCAGTGGGTACCAGGTCAACATCTGGGGCAGCCTGACCTGGGACGTGCAGAACTGGAAGCTGGCGGCAGAAAATTAAGCGCCGGGGTGACCGACGATGAGTATCTCGCCTCCCCGGCAGGTGAAAATCTCACGTTCAACCGGATCATTGGCCGGCGCATCAGGTAATCGGCCTCCCGTAATGTCTCAGCCTGCTGATTATCTCATCCTGAACGGCAAGGTCTTTACGGCGAATGCGCAACAGCCCACTGCTGAGGCCGTGGCTGTGCGCGGCAACCGCATCGCCTGGGTGGGCCATTCAACCGAGGCTGCCGCGTGGCGCGGCCCACAGACCGACGTGATTGACGCCGGTGGGCGTAGCGTGATCCCCGGCATCATTGACAGCCATTTTCATCTGCTCTGGGGCGCGCTCCGGCTGGATGGCATTCAACTGGACAAGGTGACCGACCTGGATGGGCTGGCGGAGACGGTACGCGGCTGGGCCGCGGCCCAGCCCGCGGCGCCCTGGATCGTGGGCTATCAGCTTCGCTATACGGCCATTCCTGCCGGCAGACCCCTGGACCGCCACTTTCTGGACAGCCTGGTAGCGGACAGACCGGTGTTCCTCATGGCCTATGACGGCCATACGGTCTGGGCCAACAGCGAGGCGCTGCGCCGGGCGAATCTGCTCCAGGGGGCCGATACGCCGGCGGGGAGCACGATGGTCATGGACCCGGCCAGCGGCACGGCTACGGGCGAGCTGCGCGAGCCGGGCGCGTTCGACCCGGTA
>DATLZJ010000230.1:0-5751 GCA_035574055.1 Caldilineaceae bacterium | reverse complement strand
GTGCGCCCGCCCAACAGCAGCAGGCCGGCCATTTCTCGCTCTTCCTGCCGCTGTTGGCCCGCGAATCACCGGACTCAGCTAAAGAAGCGCAGCTTGCGCCAGGCTGCGTTGGGGTTCGACATCTGGCGGAACTCGCGCTGGGCCTGCTCCATCAATGCCGGTTGGGTCAGCAGGTCCAGCGCCGTCATTGCCAGCGCTTTGGCGGCGCGCAACAGGGCTTGATGGCCCCGCTCGCTGGCCGCGGCCGCGGCAAATTCGGGCGTGTGGCCGCTGACGCCGGGGTCGGCGATCGTCACATAGGGATGGATGGCCGGCATCAGATGGCTGATGTTGCCCATATCGCTGGACCCCATGCGCTCATCGGGCGCCGGCTCCTCCACCTTCTCCCCAAGCCGGCTGATATTCTCGCCAAAGAGCCGGGCCAGGGTAGGGTTTGCCAGCCGGTTGGCGTAGTGGGTCAGATGGCGGACCTTCACCTCGGCCCCGGCGGCCAGCGCGCCGGCTTCGGCGCAACGGATCACCTTCTCCACCACCGCAAACGAGGTATCGGAGGTCGCGGCGCGCACGCTGAATTCGGCGGCGGCATACTTGGGCACAATGTTGGGCGCGTCGCCGCCGTGGGTGATGATGCCGTGGATGCGCACGTCGGGCGTCAAGTGCTGGCGCAGCGCGTTGATGTTGTTGAAGGTCTGGATACAGGCATCCAGCGCATTGATGCCCATATCCGGCGCGGCGGCGGCATGGGCGGCGCGACCAAAGAACTCGAAGCGCAGCTTGTTGGAGGCCAGCGAGCCGCGGGTGGTCATCGCCTTGACGCCAGGGTGGATCATCATCGCGGCATCCACCCCCGCGAAGACGCCCCGCTCGGCCATGATGACCTTGCCCCCACCCCGTTCCTCGGCGGGCGTGCCGATCAGCTTGATGGTCCCCGGCCACTGGTTGCGGATGGCGTGCATCGCCAGGGCCGCGCCCGTGGCCGCCGCGCCGATGATGTTGTGGCCGCAGGCATGGCCCAATCCGGGCAGCGCATCATATTCGGCCAGAAAGGCGATGGTCGGCCCAGGCTGTGCGCCGTGGGTGGCGGCGACAAAAGCCGTGGGCAATCCGGCGACTCCTCGCTCCACGGCAAGACCGTGCTCCTCCACGGTAGCTGCCAGCAGCGCCATTGAGTTGTGTTCCTCAAAGGCTACCTCCGGGTTGGCATGGAGGGTCAGGCTGATCTGGATCAGCCGGTCCGCCATCTCGTCCAGATACTCCTGGACGCGCGCCTTTAGCTCTGCGGTCCGCTCACTCGTCATCGTCCAACCGGCTCCATTCTATTTCAGCTTGCGCGGGTCTAGCGCATCGCGCAGCCCGTCGCCGATGTAGTTGATCGAGATGACCGTCAGAAAGATCATCAGCCCCGGAAAGACGGCCATCCACCAGTTGCCCTTGCGCATCTCGTCCTGGGCGCCGTTGAGCATATTGCCCCAGGTCGGCGTTGGCGGCTGCACCCCGAAGCCGAGGAAGCTCAGGCCCGACTCGGCAATGATGGTCGCTGCCACCAAGAGCGTCGCGGCGACGATAATGGGCGTCGCTGTATTCGGCAGCACATGGCGAAAGACGATGCGCGCGTTGCGGACGCCCAGCGTGCGCGCCGCCTCGACAAACTCCTTTTGCTTCAACCCGAGGAACTGGCCGCGCACAACGCGCGCCACGCCGGTCCAGGAGAGAATGCCTAGGATCAAGACAATGCCGCCGACGCCGCCATAGGCGCGCAGCAGCGGGACCTCCAGGCTGCGCATGAGCAGCGTCATGATGATCAACATGAAGATACGCGGCAGCGCGATGAAAAGGTCGGTGAGGCGCATGAGCACATTGTCCACTGCGCCGCCGTAGTAGCCCGCTGTTGCGCCGATGAGCGTGCCGATGGTGATGCCGAGCGCGGTCGCCAGCAGGCCAATGGTCAACGAGATGCGCCCGCCATAGAGCAACCGGGTCAAGATATCCCGGCCCAAGGTATCGGTGCCCATGGGATGGGCGAGGCTGGGCGGCTCCCGCCGCTCGCGCATACTGCTCCGCTCCGGGTCGTAGGGGCTAAGCACGGGGACCAGCACCGCGCCCAGGACCAGCGCCAGCAGGATCACCGTCCCGGCCATCGCCATATAGTGGCGGCGAAACTGTCGCCAGACCAAGCTGCGCATGGAGCGCTCTTGGGTGGGGGGCGCTGCCGCTAGGGTCAGGGTGTTTGCAGTCGCCATTGTCGGTGTGAACGGTAAATCAAGCATGAACCGAGGGCCGGCTCCAGGCTCAATCGTATTGAACCCTGGGGTCGAGGAAGGCGTACATCATATCGGCCAGCAGGTTGAAGAGGATGATCAGCACGGCGTTGATCATTACGATCCCCATCAGCACGGGGTAGTCCACCCGCTGGGCGTGCTGGTAGAAGAGCCGGCCCATGCCGGGCCAGGAAAAGATCGTCTCGGTAAAGAGCGCGCCGCTGAAGAGCGCCGGCAGCTCCAGCGCCATGATGGTGATGACCGGCGTGATGGCGTTCTTGATGGCATGGCCCCAGATGATCTTGCGCTCGGCCAGCCCCTTGGCGCGGGCGGTGCGAATATAGTCCAGGTGGATGACCTCCAGCATCTGGCCGCGCATATAGCGGGTGTAAGCGCCCGCGCCGAAGAGCGCCAGCATGGTCACGGGCAGGATCATATGGTAAATGCGCTGGCCGAGGGTCGGCTCGGCCACATCATAGGGGGCGACGCCGCCGCCCGGCATCAAGGGCCGGCAGTCGTCGCAGTTGACAAAGTGGGACCAGGCGAACCCCTCCGACGGGCTGACGGGCCATTTGAGCAGCACATTGAAGACGATAATCAAGAGCAGCCCAAACCAGAAGATGGGGATGGCCTGGCCCACAAAGGCCAGAAAGGTCGCGATGTGGTCGAAGAGCGAGTATTGGTGCAGGGCCGAGAAGATGCCGATGGGCAAAGCGATCAAGAGCGTCACCACAAAGGTGACGCTCATCAACTGGAGGGTATAGGGCAACCGTGCGCCGATCTCCTCCAGCACGGGCCGGCGCGTCACCAGACTGGTACCCCAGTCGCCGGCGATGACGCGCCGCGCCCAGTTGAGATAGCGGATGTGAACCGGCTTGTCCAACCCGAGCTGTGCCTCCAGCCGGGCCGCGTCGGCGGCAGAGATATTGGGGTTGCCCTCGTACATCTCGCCCACGCCGCCGGGGGCCAGCGAGATCAGCCCAAAGACCAGGATGCTGATCAAGACCAGTAGCGGGATGGCCTGGAGCAGCCGGCGGATAATGTACTTGCTCATCAACCTCCCTTACTGTTTATCCCACTCCTCTGCGTTCCAGGTCTCCGGCCCCCAGGTGCTGACGACAAAGCCGGTGATATTGGCGCGCGAGAGGTGAATCTCGGCCCGGTCATAGAGATAGATGTGGGGCAGCTCGGCGTCAATCAGCTCGCAGACCCGCTGGTAGGCGGCCCGCCGCGCCTCCAGGTCGGGCGTATCGTCGGCGGCATCCAGCGCCGCGTCGGCCTCGGCGTTGACCCAGCGGCTATAATTGAAGCCCGCGCCGGCGTTGGCTTCCGTCGGCATGGAGGCGCTGTGGAAATAGCCGTACATCTGCTCGTGCGGGTCAATGCCGTCATTGGTGGTGTACATCAGCACATCAAAGTTGCCATGCTTGCGAAAGGCGCCGGATTCCCAACTGCCAAACAGCTCGGCGCTGGGCACATTCTCAATGTAGAACTCGATGCCGATCTCGCGCATCATCTCGACAATGATCTGCTGGGTCTCCTCGCGCAGCTGGTTGCCCGAGGTCGTTTGGAACTTCAGCCGCAGCGGCGTCCCCTCCTCGGCATACTGGCAGCCGTGGCACTCGCGGCTGCCATCGCCGTCCTGGTCGGTGAAGCCTGCCTCCTCCAGCAGCGCCATCGCCTGCTCCGGATCATAGACCGATGGGGCGATGTCGCACTTCGCCCAGCCCAGGCTCAACTCGCTGACGCCAACCGTCGTCGCGCCGTAGAGCAGCTCGTCCACGATAAACTGCTTGTCAATGCCATACTGGATCGCCTGGCGCACGCGCAGGTCGCCCAGCAGTGGGTGAGGGTTGTTGAGCGGGTCGTCGGTGCCGTCCAGCGTCGGGTCGGCCAGGTTGAGCACCAGCCGCTCGGTGCCAGGGCTGGGCACATTGTTGACGACCACATCCGGGTTGGCCTCAAACTCAGGCGTGTCCGCTTCGGTCAGGTCCCAGAGGATATCAATCTCGCCCGATGTGATCAGCGCCTTGCCCACCTCGCGGCTGGGGATGATGCGGATGATGATCCGGTCGGCCCTGGGCAACTCCGGCGCGAAACGATAATTCTCGTTCTTCACAAAGACCATACGGTCACCCTGGACCCACTCCTCCAGCACAAAGGGGCCGGTGCCGATGGGCGCCCAGTTGTACTCCCAGTTGGGCATATCGGCAGGATCGCCGGTGGCGTGACGGGGCAGAATGGCATCGAAGCGGGTCAGGAAGGGCGCGTAGAAGGTGCTATACTGGACGATGACCCGGTAGTCGCCTTCGCAGGTGACGGACTCGATCTGGTCATAGCCGGTGAGGCTGACCGCGCCGCTGTCGGGGTGGGTGATCGCCTCCCAGGTAAAGACCACATCATCGCAGGTAAACGGCTCCCCATCCGACCAGAGCACGTCTTCCCGCAGGTTGTAGGTAATGGTCAGCCCGTCCTCGGAGACTAGCCCATTTTCGACCGAAGGTACTTCCGTGGCGAGGTTGGGGATGAAGTTGCCGTCCGGGTCTACCTCCAGCAACCCCTCGTCCATCAAGCTCCCCACATCGGTCGCAGCCGTCTGGGTGCGGATAAAGGGGTTGAGGATCTCCGGCTCCTGATACAGGCCATAGATGATGACGGTTTCCCCGGCTTCACCTTCTGTGGCGGCTTCGCTTGCGGCCTCTTCCGCCGGGGCCGATGTCGCCGCTGCCGGCGCGGCGGGCGCCGGTTGGGGCGCGGTGGTGCAGCCGGCGAACGCGAGCAGCAGCATGGCCGCCAGCGACACGATGACCGACCGGTGCTGACCTCTACTCATGGCAGTGCCTCCTTGTGAAATCGGCTATACGCCTGGATAGGAGAGCTGGCCCCCAGGCGGGTTCCCAGGCGAGGGACGAGCAGATATAGGCCCTACATTGGAAGCGTCCGCGTGAAGCGTCAGTGTGAAGACGGGGTGCAGTATACGGCATCCCCCCGCGCCTGTCAACCGGATCGCCGCAATTACTTTGAAGGGAGAATAAATCCAGGGGGAGATAAATACAGAGAAGCAGGGGCTAGGCTGGCAGCCGGCGCCCAGGCGACTACTGGGCCTTGTGATCCGCCTGGGCTACAAAGGCGCGCGCCCGGCGCAGGTCTTCCACCAGGGTGCGCCAGCCGGCTATGGCTGCGGGCCGGTCATACTCGCTCAACCGCTTGAGGTAGGCCGGCTGAACGATAGCCATGGTCGGGATGCCGTGGGGGCCATCGAGCCATTGGCCGCGCTGCTCGGTGAGCTGAAAGCCCTTGCCCAACAGCACCTGCGCGGCGGGGCCGCCGATGGCGATGAGCGCCTTGGGCTTGACCCAAAGCAGCTCCTGCTCTAGCCAGGGGCTGCACGCGGCGATCTCCTCCGCCTTGGGCGGGCGCTGCTCAACCCGGTTGGTCTGCCGGTTGACCTTGGTCGCCACACACTTATGTAGGTTGGTGATCCAGAGGTCGG
>DATLZJ010000229.1:0-3904 GCA_035574055.1 Caldilineaceae bacterium | reverse complement strand
TCTGCGGCGAAAAGAGCCGGTCGGGACGAGCGACGCGCAGCGGAATGTTCCGGCGATACAGCTCGCTGCCGACGAACTGGAACGAGGTCGAGTCGTAGAGGCAGCGCTGGAGCCGCAAACCGGCCTGCTCTGCGACCAGGGTCAAGCTTTGCACCGAATGTAAAAAGAAGTGGCGCGGGGCATCGAGCTGCACCCAATTCACACCGTATTGCTCCCAAGCAGCAGAGGGCACGACCGGGAGGCGCAGCAAGCAGAGGCCGCCCGGCGCCAATCGGCGCGCCACAGCCCGCAGGGTCGCCACCGGGTCGGCCATGTGCTCAAAGGCATGGTGCATCATAACCAGGTCCCATGTCTGGCCCTCGATAACCTGTTCTAGTTCTTCCAGGGCGCCCCGGACAATCTGCACGCCCTGAGCATCGGTTGGGGAATCATGGGATTCGTATTCATCAGATTCATAGTAGCGATCTACCCCAAGTAAGTTCGTAAAGCCCAGGCTCGCCAGCGCGGCCAGGAGACCGCCGTCGCCACAGCCCACGTCGAGGATGCGGAGACGCAAACGCTCTGGGCCGGATAGGGCGGCCAGCTCGGGCAAGTAGCGGGCCAGCGCCCGCTGCGCCAACACCTGGGCGGGCGGTGCGTCCGGGCGCGCGGCCAGCGCCTGGCGCATCTCCAGCATGTCGAACATGGTATAGGCCCACGCCGGGATCGGTGAGGGAGAGGTCCGCCGCGACGGGGCCTGGCCAAAGTAGGCGGGCGGGTAATAGGGAGTCATGTCCGAGGGGAAGTGGGCGATCTGGAGACAGCCGCAGGCCGCGCAGTGCACGTAGTCGAACCTTTCGCGCAGCCCCAACATCATCTCTCGCGCCTGGTACGTCTGGTTGCCGGCGATGTTCCCACAGATGCGGCAGCGCATATCTAGACGGCTCTGCTAGGCGTAGCCCCGCTAGGCGGGCTGGGCTGCCAGCCGCCGCCAGACCATGCCCCGCCGGGGCGCGAGCAGAAAGACCACCCCGAAGATCGCCGTCGCCACCAGCACCATCGCCGGGCCAGAGGCAATGTTGGCATAGTAGCTGAGGTAGAGGCCGGTCACGTTGGAGAGCGCGCCGATGAGCGCGGCCGTCGCCATCATGCTCGGCAGCCGCCGGGTGAGCAATTGCGCCGCCGCCGCTGGCGTCACCAGCATCGCGATCATCAGCGCCACGCCCACCGTCTGGAGGGAGATTACAATCGTCACCGCGATCAGCACCAGCAGCAGATAGCGCAGCGCCGTCACCGGCAGGCGCAGCACCACCGCCAGGGTGGGGTCAAAGGCCAGCACCAGGAACTCTTTGTAGAAGACAAAGACCACCAGCAGCACCAGCGCGCCCAGCCCAAAGGTGAGCCACAGGTCTTGGACGGAAACGCCCAAGACGTTGCCAAAGAGGATATGGGCCAGGTCTACCGCATAGTTGCGGACGGTGGAGAGCATGGCGACGCCCAGGGCAAAGCTGCCGGCGAAGATAATGCCGATGGCCGTGTCCTCGCGGATCTCG
Source organism: Caldilineaceae bacterium (assembly GCA_035574055.1). GTDB lineage: Bacteria > Chloroflexota > Anaerolineae > Caldilineales > Caldilineaceae > QEUY01. Next base: position 2,372 of record DATLZJ010000229.1, on the reverse strand, counting down.
CCCCGATGGCTGAGCGCGCCGATGCCGATGGCGCTGAGGATGCCGAACGCCAGCGCGCCGGCGGCCAGCGGCCAACCGGCTAGATAGGCCAGCACCACCCCCGGCAAGATGGCATGGGATAGAGCATCGCCGAAAAAGGCCATGCCCTGGAGGATGATATAGCTGCCCAACACCGAGCAAATCACGCCCACCAAGACCGAGGCCAGCAGCCCCCGCCACATAAAGCCGTAGCCCAATGGCTCAAGCAGCCAGCTCAATAGCTCCATCATGATCACCGGACACCGGCCAACTCTTCGGTCCCAACCAACGACTCCACAGGCGGCTCGCCGCCGCCGCAACAGGTATCCGTCACCACCACATCGCCTGCTTGCGTATGCACGACATGCATCTGGCCGCCATAGGCGCGGGTCAGATGCTCCGGCGTCAACACCTCGCCCGGCGGCCCATAGGCAATGATCCGCCGGTTGAGCAACATCATCCGGTCGAACTGCTCGGCGGCCTGGCTCAAGTCATGGGTAGCGACCAGCAAGGTGATGCCTTGGCCGCGCAGTTGGGCCAGGATGCGCAGGATGGCCTCCTGGCTGGGCAAGTCCAACCCCGAAAGCGGCTCATCCAGCAAAACCAGCTCGGCCTCTTGAGCCAGGGCGCGCGCCAGAAAGACCCGCTGCTGTTGCCCGCCCGACAGCTCACCGATCTGGCGGTGGGCCAAGGGCAGCATCTCCACCTGAGCCAGGGCCGCCTCCACCTGTTCCCAGTCTTGGCGCTTGGCCCGGCGCAGCAGACCGATCTTGCCGATCCGGCCCATCAGCACCACATCGGCGACGGTGACGGGAAAGCGCCAGTCAATGCGGTTGCGCTGGGGCACATAGCTAACGCAGGTGTGCCCGCGCGGGCCGCTGCCATAGATGCGCACGCTGCCCTGTTGGGGCTTGAGGATGCCTGCCACGACGTTGAACAGGGTGCTCTTGCCTGCGCCGTTGGGGCCGACCACCGCCACCTGTTCGCCCTGCTGCACTTGAAAGGTAATATCCTCCAACGCCAGACGACCGTCATAGAAGACGGAGACGCCATGAAGCGCCAGCGTTGGGGCCGATTGGTCATGAATGGCCGGATGGGTAAAGAGTCCAGGCATTGTTTGAGACCCCTATGCCATACTGGCCGGCGAACACGATGCACATCCTTCGCGCCGGCGCATTGGCAATTGTAGCACAAGCCTCTCCAATCAACACATTCACTGAGACTGAGTCTCAGTGAATGTGTGCTTCTGGTGATGATCTCAGGGGATGCCCGGCAGGTCACGCGGCCCCAGCCGGCGCTTCATCAGGGGTGCGCAGGCGAAAGTCCCGATCCAGCAACAGCAGCGCGCTCTTATTATCTCCGGCCAGCTTGAGCTTGTCTATGATCTCCGACACGACATCCTCTTCCTCGACCTGCTCGGTGACAAACCATTGCAGATGGACGCGCGTGGCGTAATCTTGCTCTTGGATCGCCTTTTCATACAAGGCATTGATCCACTCGGTCACCTTGCGCTCATGCGCCAGCGCCTGCTCGAAGACCGAGAGCGGCGACCCGAACTCGCTCGGCGGCGCCTCGATGGGGTGCAGTTTCACCTGACCGCCCCGTTCGATGACAAAATTGAAAATGCGCATGGCATGGCCCCGCTCTTCCTCACTTTGCACATACATCCAGTGGGCAAAGCCGGTGAGGTTCTGGGCATCGAAGTGGGCGGCCATCGCCAGATAGAGATAGAAGGCGTAAAACTCCCGGTTGATCTGCTCGTTCAGCGCGTTCTGCATGGTTTCGCTCAACATCGTTACTCCCCTTTCTCGATTTAGTCTATCTCAAGCGATGTGGACGATGTGTATCGCTTTGCCGGCACAGTCAATCCTAGCTCATTCTGCGGAAATGGCAACAGACTTGCCGCAGCCGTGCATCCGGACAAGGAGCGTGCCGGCCCTACATGGCCGATAGACCCATCCGGGGTCGCCAGCCGGGCAGGTCCGGAGAGGGTGACACACTGGCGCCGGTCGTCCTGGCGCGACGCCGGCTCGCTGCCATACTCCGACGAGCCATCAACGACGCTGTGATGGGAGCAACGCTGATTCCGGCGGGTTCGCCAGAGGGCCAGCAGCAGGGCCGTAACCCCGCTGATCGCCAGCAAGAGGAGCAGTTGCAGCCAGTCCCATATAGCCATCTCCATCCTCCCCGGCTATCCGAACCAACCAGCGGCGGCAGCCGCCAACGCGGGTTTATCCATATGTCCGATGGTAGAGCAGACAGCAGCCTATTTGCGCTGCCGCCAGAGCAGATAGAGAAAGAAGGGGGCGCCGACAGCGGCGGTGATCAGCCCACACGGCAGCTCGATAGGGGCG
>DATLZJ010000228.1:0-9549 GCA_035574055.1 Caldilineaceae bacterium | reverse complement strand
CGGCCTATGACCCGCTCGACCGGGTGATCGCCATGCGCCAGGTGGAGCCGGAGCATAATGTGGTGCCCCGCGGCGGCGTCACCTCCTTTACGGCGGTGTTGGCGCCGGTCGGCGGCCCCATCGCCCGCATCAGCGCCGAGGCCCAGGGCCGGCGTTTGACCCAGTAAAGGAGGCCTTTTTGGCCGAGTTGTGCTCCACCCCTCTCTTCCGCGATACGACACCGGAGGCAGAAGCCACCCTCTTTGCTCTGCTGCGCCAGGCGCCGCCCGCACGTAAGCTGCAAATGGTGGACGAACTGAATGCGCGCCTGCGCCGCCTCATGTGGGCAGGGCTGCGCGAGCGCCATCCAACGGCCCATGCAGATGAGCGGCGGCGCTGCCTGGCGGCGCTGCTGTTGGGTGAAGCGCTAACCGCCAGCGTTGCCGCCTATGCCGCGGAGCGAGGTCTCGCCTTTCTACAGGGGAACACAACCATGATAGATGAGCGCGCCTCTGAGGCCGCCCTGGCTGTGATTGCCGTCTTGGAGCAGTTGGGCGTGCCCTATGTCGTGGTCGGCTCCGTTGCTGCGGCCGTGCATGGCGTGGCCCGCACAACGCAAGATACCGATCTGGTCGCTGCGCTTGAGCTAGAGCATGTGGCCGGTTTTGTCCGAGCGCTGCAGGACGATTACTACCTTTCGGTGTTGGCGATTGTCGCGGCCATCCAGGAAACAGGCAGTTTCAACCTCGTACACCTCGCTACTCTCTTCAAAGTGGATATCTTCATCCCTAGACCTCGCCCGTTTGATCAGGCACAGCTTCGCCGTGGCCGGCGCACGGTCGTTGCCGCTGCGCCTGAGCGCACGGTCGTGATCGCCAGTCCGGAGGATACGATTGCCGCCAAACTGGAATGGTTCCGCGCTGGCGGCGAGGTCTCGGAGAATCAGTGGCGTGACGTGCTCGCGATTCTCAAGGCCCAAGGTGAGCGCCTGGAGCTGGATTACCTGCGCCGGACAGCACAGTCGCTAGGGGTGGCGGACCTGCTGGAGCGGGCGCTCGCCGAGGCGCGGTAGTCATCCTATCCTTTTTGTTGGAGCCTACCGGAAGGGCCAAACGGTGTAGCCGGGGACACGCCAATCGGCCGATTATGCGCTATACTGCACATATAGACTAGACATATGGTTTGATTTTTGCTACTTAGTACCGTGCTGGTGGTCTCATGCTGGCTATATGCGTTCTTATCGGCGTTTTCTTGCCAGCCCTTATCTCAGGAACTGGGTGGGAACACATGCATCACACGACAGCCTTTTCCCCGTTGGCGCGCCGGTTGAGCCGGCGTCGAGTTCTGTTGGGCCTGGCGCTGGCAGCAGGGCCATTGCTGGCGGCCTGTACACCTGAAGAGCCGCCTACGCCGGAGCCATTCTCCAGGTTAGTTGCCAGGAGCCGCGCCGAGCCGGCCCCTCCCATCGGCGCTCATGCCCCGGCGACGGCAGGCGACGCCGCGCCCTTGCCCTACCGGCTCCAAATCCCCGCCATTGACGTAGACATTCCGGTGGTGGAACTGGGCTGGCACCCGGCCATGGACCGGGAAGGACAGATCTTTAGTGAGTGGGATGTAGCCGAGTATGCCGCCGGCTGGCACCAGAATAGCGCGCTGCCCGGCAGCACCGGCAATGTAGTGATGAGCGGCCACAACAATATTTTGGGCGCAGTCTTTCGCGAGCTAGACCAGCTCAAGCGGGGCCATGAGGTGATTGTCTGGGCCGGCGGCCATCGCTATACCTATGTCGTCGAGCGCGTGGTGGTCGTGCCGGAGAAGTTCGCCAAGCCGGAGCAGCGCGTCGCCAATGCCCGGTGGATCGGCCCCTTCGACGACAGCCGCTTGACGCTGGTCAGTTGCTGGCCGCGCAATGACAACAGCCATCGTATAGTCGTTGTGGCCCATTTGCAGCAGCAAACCGCCCAGCACTAGGCGGTTTCTGCGCTGCGGGAGGCTTAATGATGATCCGGCTCTATCGCAGGCCAGCGAGTCCTGAAGGCGAGCGTATCCAGGCGGCGCTGCGAGACTTGGTGGTCGCCCACCAGGTTGTCACCGTCGCGCCGGGCGAGCCGTCGCCGCTCAACGGCGCGTCGCTGCCCGCCATTGTGGATGGCGACCAGGTGATCAGCGGGCAGGAGGCGCTGGCGGCCTACCTGAGCGAGCTGACCGAGTTGACCGAGCGGTGGCGGCGCTACCAGAGCGACGTCTGCTATCTGGACGACGACGGCAACGTCTGCTAGCGCAAGCCTATCCCTCGGTTTGCAGCCGTGGGTTGCTCACCTCGTCGAAGCCCAGGTGGACCAAGTAGAGGCAGAGGAAGAGGGCCATGAGCACCAGCACCGGCGTCGCCCACCACCACCACATCCCCTGGAGGATGGCGCCATAGCTCAACGCCCAGTAGATCATCATGCCCAGCGTCATCTCCTGCTGGGGACCAAGGCCGAGGATGGATAGCCCCGATTCGGCCAGTACGGCGGCGATGAAGGCATTGACGAAGTTGGCCCCCAGCCAGGGCAGCATGTGGGGCATTAGCTCCAAGACGATGATCTCCATGCCCGACATGCCCGACAGCCGGGCGACTTCCACAAAGCCCCGCTCCTTGAGGCTCAAGACCTGGGCGCGTACCTGGCGCGCCGGCCAAGCCCAGGCAAAGACGCCGATGATCAGCGCCATGGTGGTCACATTGACCCCACGCACCAGCGAGGCGATCAGGATCAGGAAGAGCAGCGACGGAACCGACAGAAAGACATCAATCAAGATGCGCAGGATGGCGTCTATCCATCCGCCGAAATAGCCGCTGGTAAAGCCGATGAGCGCGCCGAGCAATGTACCCACCGTCGCCGCGATCAGCCCCACCTGGACCGAGTTGGGAATGGCCTCGGTCAGTTGTACGCCCACGGCCCGCCCCAAGGAATCGGTGCCTAGCAGCGTCTCTGCGCCCGGCGGCTGGCGTGGGAGAAACGCGCCGGTTCGCCGCGCCCCTGGCTCCACCGTCAGGCCGATCAACAGGGAGGCGACAAGCATGGCCAGGAACAGCGCCAGGCCCACGGTGAAGCGCCGGTTGCGAAAGAGACGCACCAGAAAGCCGTGTTGGATTTGCTCTGTCGCACCGATTGGCTCTTGAATTGGAGCAACAGCCATTTCGCGTGCACTCCTTTTAGGAGAGAATCAACCGCAAAGCGCGCAAAGGATCAGAAAAGAGCAGAGAAGCTATAAGCCAAGCCAGTTGGGGCAGCTACGCGGATGCCGCTCCTGAGAGCGCCTTGGACTCAAGTCCAGTGCTGCTTCGGGGCCGCACGGCTGAACACAACAAGATGTTATACTTCTCCTACTCTTTCATCTTGCTCTTTCATCTTGTCTGGTCTTCTTCTGATCTTTGCGCCCTTTGCGGTTTCACCTCTTTAGCTCCGCGCCGACTGGTAGCGGATGCGGGGGTCAATGAGCGGGTAGAGGCTGTCAATGATGAAATTGGCGACCGCGACCGAGATGATGATCAGCAACACCCCGCCTTGGATCACCGGATAGTCCAATCCCTTGATCGAGTTGAAGATCAACCAGCCGATGCCGGGATAGGCAAAGATGACCTCGGTGATGAGCGCGCCGCCGACGATATGGCCGAAGGCAATCGCCAAGCCCGTCGCCTGGGGCAGCAGCGCATTGCGGAAGGCATATCCCCAGAGGATGCGCCGCTGCTGAATGCCCATCGCTTCGGCGTTGATAATGTAGTCCTCGCCTTTGAGACCGGTGATCAGGCTGCGCATACTTAGGAACCACCAGCCCAGCGAGACCAGCACAATGCTCAACGCGGGCAGCGTGGCATGGCGCAACACGTCTAGGATAAAGGGCAGATTCCACCCGGGCTGCATCGTGCGCGAGTAAGCGCCGGAGAGGGGGAAGATCGGCCACTCGAAGGCGAAGAGGAAGACCAGGATGATGGCAAGAATGTAATAGGGGGTGGTGTAGAGAACCAGCGCCACCGGCACCAGCGCCCGCGAGAGCGCCGAGCCTTGTCCTCGCCAGCCGACCACCGCGCCCAAGATCGAGCCAAGCACCCAGCTAATCACCGTCGTCACCGACAACAGCCCGATGGTCCAGGGCAGGGCGCTGCGGATCAGGTCGCTGACCTCCGATGGAAAGCTGCTGATCGAATAGCCAAAGTTGCCGCGCGCCAGCTCGCGCAAGAAACGCACGTATTGGACCCAGAGGCTCTGGTCCAGCCCAAAGATGCGCTCATACTCGGCCACCAGCTCGGTGGCGCCGACGTTGCCGCCCATTTGGGCCATGTTGAGGAAGACCGCGCCGAGCGGGTTGCCGGGCACCAGCCGCGGCACAAAAAAGACCACGGTGATCGAGATAAAGACCGTGACCAGCAGGACCAGAAACCGTTGGGATAGAAAAGTCAGATACCCACGCATAGATGGCGTTTGGCTGCACCGCCTTGGGCGGTGCAGCCTCCGATTCATGGAACGAAGCTACCGCTGTGCGTTGAGCGCAGTCGTCTGCATGGTCGAGCGGATGCCGCCAACCCACTCGCCCGTCTCCGGGTCCGGATAGCCGTTGAGCACCAGATTGAAGGTGGCCCACCAACTGACCGGCATGTTCCACGGGTCGTTGGCCGAGGGCCAGCCCGTCCAGAAGCGGTGGTTGAAGGGCACCAGCGCCGGCGCCTGGACCAGCGGGATGACCGGCAGGTCCTCGAACCAGATCGCCATGGCCTGCTTGTAGAGGTCAATCAGGGCTGCCTCTTCTGTCGGCGGTAGGACGGCCATCTGGTCCACAATGGCGTCGAACTCCGGATTCTGATAGCGGAAGGAGTTGCGCTCATACCACGGGGCCGGCTCGCCCAGCGGCACATAGTACTTGCTGTGGAACAGTTCTAGGTTGTCATAGATGTAGCCGGGGCAGAAGGCGTTGATCTTGAAGGTGTAATCGCCGCGCAGAGTGGCGTCGTTGAGTACGCTGCCGGTCAGCGGCTGTAGCTCCACCTGAATCCCAGCCGCGTTGAGCTGGTCGGCGATCACCGTTGACATCTTCATTTCCTCGTTGGAGTCGCCGTTGACCAGGAAGACGGCGCTGAGGGGTTCGCCGTCGGCGCTGGTCCACAGCCCCTCGCTGTTCTTCGAGTAACCGGCGGCAGCCAGCAGCTCCTCGGCTGCGGCCTGGTCGTAGGCTTCCGGCGCATATTCAGCGCGTAGGTCTTCAATGGCATCGAAGTAGGGCTGGAGGCCGTCGTAGAAGGGCCAGATGCCCCAGGACGGCACGGTAGTGCCCTCATAGGCCAGGTTGACGATGGCTTCGCGGTCAATCAGGTGGGAGACCGCCCAGCGAATTTCCGGCTGGTCCCACGGCGGCGTTGCGTTCTGCACCATCAGGGCGCGCGGGCAGGGGTCGAGCCAGGCATAGGGCGGCTCCGGATACCAGGCGCTGACATTGGGGTTGCGGCGGGCGACTTCCTGGAAGGAGCCGACCGAGAGGATGCCGATGTTGGGGGTGTCCAACTCATCGGCGGCCAGCGCCAGCGCGACGTTGGTCTCCGGCCCCAAGTAGACAAAGCTGACCCGTTCGGGGGCAGGCATTCGGCCAAAGACCTCATTACCCCACCAATCCTCATCGCGCACATAGGTCATGGCCGTTTCGGTGGCGCTTTCCAGCACATACGCGCCGGTGCCGATGGGGTTGGAGCTTTTGAAGGTCAGCGGGTCCTCGCCCTCCCAAACGTGCCGGGGCAGGATGGTGATGCCGCCCCAGATGCCGACGGCAGGGAACGCCTCGCGGATGAGGTGGAAGCGGGGATTGGGGCTGACCAGGTTAAAGGTAACGGTCAGATCGTCCACCGCCTCGACCGACGCGACATTCTTGGTGACCTCGGCGGCCCAGGTCATGCCGGGGTTGTTCATCAGCAGGTCATAGGTGAAGACCACATCATCGCTGGTGAACGGTTCGCCATCGCTCCACTTGACGCCATCGCGTAGGTGGACGGTGATGGCGGTGAAGTCGTCGTTATATTCGTAGCTCTCGGCCAGCCACGGGATGTACTCGCCGGTCTGGAGGTTTTGGTAGAAGAAGTATTCGTAGATCATCTGGTGCAGACCGGTGTTTGACCGGCTGACGCCAGGCGCATAGATGTTCAGGTTGGTCGGGTCCGCATTGCGCCCACCGACCGCGATGTTCAGGGTCTGCGCACGTTCCGGGCTGACCGGAGCGGCAGGGACGGCGCCCGGCGCGGCGCAGCCGGCGACGACCAGCACGACCAACGCCAGCGCGAGCCACAGGGTTCTGACTCTTGAGTGAAGCATGGGCATCTCCTTGTTCATCTGCTACCGAAGTGTATCTGCCAGACTTCCCACAATTGGCTTGCCTCGGCATCTTCCAGGGGCATCACTCCAGAAGAGGTCGAGGCGAATCCACAGCAAGAAAGGCCGTTTACGACGGTACAGGCGTCACCTCCTTCCTCTCCGCCTGCGTTTCAGGCGCTTGCTCTTTGACAAATGCTTGATCCATCTCTTCCCAAGCCAGGACCGGGCGCTCCTGGTGCAGATAGCAGGCCGCGGCCTGGTGGGTGTGGACTCGATATAAGGGCGGCGCCTCCTTCAGACAAGGTTCAAAGGCATGGGGGCAGCGAGGCGCAAAGAGGCAGCCCTTCCCCGGCGTCGCCTGCTCGCCCAGGGCCGACGGCTCCGGCTCGTCGCTCCAGGGGTGGTCCGGGTTGGGTCGGGGGATTGAGCTAACCAGCAGTTGGGTATACGGGTGCTGAGGCGACTTCACCACCCGTTCCACCGCGCCTACTTCGGCGACGGCGCCGCTGTAGAGCACCACAAGATCGCTGCTGATCTGGTAGGCAGTGGTCAGGTCATGGGTAATATAGATGAGCGAGATGTCCAATTCCTGATTGAGCCGCCGGAGCGTATCCAGGACTGTCGCCCGCAATGACGCGTCAATCATGGAGACCGGCTCGTCGGCGATGATCAGCTTGGGCCGCAAGAGCAGCGCCCTCGCCACCATCACCCGCTGGCGCTGGCCGCCGCTAAGCTGGTGGGGATAGCGCCCCAGGGTTTCTTGCGGGCGCAGCCCGACCAAGGATAGCGCCTCCTCGATCAACCGGCGGCCCTCGCGGCCGTTCCGGGCCAACCCAAACTTGCGGATGGGCACCTCCAGCACATGGTCAATCCGGTAAAAGGAATTGAAGACGCCGAAGGGGTCTTGGAAGACGGCCTGCACATCGCGCCGGAATTGTCGCTTTTCCTCCCGATTCAGCCGGCGCAAGTCCTTGCCCTGGTAGAGGATTTGGCCGGTGGTCGGTTGTTCCAAACCGAGCAGGAGTCGCGCCATCGTGCTCTTGCCGCTGCCGCTTTCGCCCACCACCGACAGAACGGTCGGCCGCGAGGGGTCCACTGTGAGCGAGAAATTTGCCAGCGCCACCTTCTCCACCCGCTGGACAATGCCGGATTGGAAGACCTTGGTAACTCGCCTGGCTTCAAGCAGGGGCGCGCTCATGCCACGCTCCTCTCTGCGACCCCGTCCGCCGGCAGCGGCTGCTCGTCCAGCAGATGGCACGCCGCGCGATGGCCCGGCGTAACCTGCTGGAGCAGAGGCGCCTCCACCTTGCAACGGTCCATCACATAGGGGCAGCGTGGGTGGAAGACGCAGCCCGGCGGCGGCGACAAGAGTGAAGGTGGCGCGCCGCTGACGCCCCTGGACATCTCGCGGGACTCCAGGCTGGGCAGGCTCTCCATTAACAACTGGGTGTAGGGGTGTTGAGGTTGCGCAAAGACCTGGCGCACCGGCCCTTCCTCCACCAGCTTGCCCGCGTACATTACGCCCACCTGGTCCGCAAACTGGGCCATCAGCCCCATATCATGGCCGATCAGGATCACGGCGGAGCCGATCTCCTCCTGGACCCGGCGCAAGGTCTGCATCACCCGGCGCTGGACGACCACATCCAGCGCGCTGGTCGGCTCGTCGGCAATGATCACCTTGGGCCGTAGGCTGATGGCGATGGCGATGCAGACGCGCTGCTTCATGCCGCCGCTCAACTGATGGGGATAGAGATCGGCGACGCTAGGGGGCAGCCCGACATGGGCCAGCAGCTCGGCAATGCGCCGGTCCCGTTCCGCCTCAGACAGCTCAACGCCGTGGCTGCGGAAGCCGTCTTCCATCTGGGTGCGCACGCGGATGACCGGGTTGAGCGAGTTCATGGCGCCCTGGCTGATCAAGGCGATCTCGGCCAGCCGCTTCTGGCGCATCTCTTCGTCGCTGAGTGAGAGCAGGTCCACCCCATCGAGCAGCACGGAGCCGCGCTCGATCCGCCCAGGGGGCCGGATCAGCCGCAGCAGCGAGAGGGCAATGGTGGATTTGCCGGAGCCGGATTCGCCGATCAGCCCAAAGCGTTGGCCTGGATAGAGGCGGAAGCTCACGCCATCCACAGCTTTGACCGGGCCACGCGCGGTATGGTAGTACGTGGTCAGGTCGAGGACTTCTAGTACAGGTCGCATGGCAGATCCGATGAAAGGCTTGCATTCGGCGCCGCGGATGGGGCAGGTAGGGCCGCGCCGCCGCCTATCCTGAGTGTACAAGCCTTGGGCGATGCTGTCAAACCTTCGCCGTAGTCCCCCATAGAGGGTCGTCGGCCCGGCGTGAAATGTTTCAAAATATCGTGAACAGCAGGAAGAGGGGCGCCATGGACCACGAACGGCAGACCGCATGGCGGCGCGCCCTGGCGGAGCAGATCGGCAACGGCGGCGCTGGCAGACCTCCTCGAACTGCGCGACACCTTGTGAGAAACCTGGGCGTTCTTCGCCCTGGAAAAAGTCGCCGCCGAGGACCAAGTCAAGCTGGATGATTGACTTGTGTACTCGCAGCCTCGCCGTAGGTGCGGTAGGATACCGCACCTACGGTAAGGCTGCGCCCTGCTCACTTGTCCAATTCACTTGCCCGATCCAGGTGTGGTTGTTATACTTCGAGTATCAAAGCTTATCCGCCTCAAGCGAATGTAGCCCTAGTTGTACACCAGAAAGCGTAACCGGACAATGGCCCAGCCCCGCATTTGTGTCGTCGGCGCGTGCAATATTGACCTGATCAGCTATGCCCCGCGCTTGCCCAAGCTGGGCGAGACCGTGCCCGGCACCCGCTTCCGCATGGGCTTTGGCGGCAAGGGCGCCAACCAGGCCGTGATGGCGGCCAGGCTCGGCGGCCAGGTGACCATGGTCGCCAAGGTCGGCCAGGACATCTTTGGCGAGGACATCTTGAGAAACTTTGCCGCCCAGGGCGTTGACGCCACCTACGTCACCACCACAGCCGACGCCGCCACGGGCGTGGCGCCCATTTGGGTGGAGGAGGCCAGCGGCGACAATGCCATCATTGTCGCGCTGGGCGCTAATGAGCTGCTCTCGCCTGCCGATATTGAGCAGGCGCGGCCCGCCCTGGAGTCGGCCCAGGTGGTGGTCTGCCAGTGGGAAATCCAGACAGAAACGGTCGCCGCCGCGCTGCGCCTGGCCCGCCGCGCCGGCGTTTTGACCATCTTCAACCCGGCTC